>WLIL01000034.1 GCA_009702245.1 Actinomycetota bacterium | reverse complement strand
CTGCTTCTAACATTCCAAGCACATCATCCCGAACGGCGGTGTCGAGTCGTTGCGAACCCAAAGTTCCCAAGACGAAATCCCGACCAATGGCGATATGTGATCCCACTCGAGATCCCCCGGCAACAATAGTGACCACTGCAATCGGTACCTGCGCCTCGATCCTCTCAATAATTGTCGGCAATTCTGGCCACGACGCTGTGGAGATGGATTCAGTAAAGACCTCGAGGATCCCGCCGCACGTAAGCCCCACCGCAAATGCTTCATCATCGCTCACGCCATACACATCTACTGAAGGTGCGACGCCTCTGAGAGCTTCCTGCCCTCGCTCGAAAGCCGCCCCTTCAACACACCCACCACTAATTGACCCGACCACTTCTTCGTTGGAAGTCACCAAGAGGGAGGCGCCCGGAAGGCGCGGTGCTGAGCGCCAGGTTCGTACTACGGTGGCAAGTGCTACGGCTTTACCAGCGGCAATCTCGCTCTTGAGTTCCCGCAGCACCTCTTTCATACGAAACCGATCCTTAGAGCCGGCAGGCGTGGATGTCGGTGACTAGGATTCCGCGGGCGCCGAGATTCCACAACTCATCCATCACACGATTGGTCTCCTTGCGCGGAACCATGGCGCGCACCGCTGACCATCCTGATGAATGAAGCGGAGAAACTGTGGGCGATTCAATTCCTGGAGTGATTTTGCAAGCAGCCTCTACCAGGTCATTGCTTATGTCGTAATCCATAAGCACGTACTGCCTGGCAATGATGACGCCTTGGAGGCGACGAATCAATGTTTCTAGTGCGGGAGATTGGCTGCGACTGATAAGAACCGCTTCACTCTTAAAGATTGGTTCACCAAAAATTTCAAGGCCAGCCTGGCGAAGGGTGGTTCCTGTCGAAACAACATCTGCAATTGCGTCCGCGACACCGAGTCGAACGGAGGTCTCCACCGCCCCGTCAAGACGTACTACTTTCGCATTGACGCCTTGCTCCTTCAAATACTTCTCGAGTAGAACGGGGTAAGCCGTGGCAACTCGCTTACCCGAAAGAGAACTTATTGAGAGCGTCGAACCTGCAAGTGCTGCAAAGCGAAAAGTGGACGCACCAAAATTCAGTCCCAACACCTCTTTCGCTGGGGCATCTGAGTCAACAAGCAAGTCACGCCCAGTGATGCCAGCATCGAGTTCACCTGATCCCACATAAAGGGCGATGTCTCGCGGCCGCAAAAAATAAAACTCAACATCGTTCTCGGCATCGATCAAGATCAAATCACGTGCATCGTTGCGCTGACGGTATCCAGCCTCGCGCAACATCTCCGCTGCAGAATCAGAAAGTGATCCCTTATTGGGTACCGCAATGCGCAACATGATCAAAGAACCTCGTATATCTCTTCGATGGTGAGACCCTTGGCCTTGGCCAAGACCTGTGCGTGATAAATCAACTGACTAATCTCTAGAGCCGTCTCACTCTTTGATTGATGCTCCGCAGCCATCCATGCCTCTGCTGCCTCTTCGACAACCTTCTTGCCGATTTCATGAATGCCAGCGGCAAGTAGCGTGCCGGTATTCCCACTCTCCCCGGCTTCCTTGGCAGAGATCTCAACCCAAAGCTGATCAAAGGTCTTCATGGAGCCAGTCTACGTGGCGGTGGACCAGTGGGGTGGCTCATTAACCACCCCTCCGACCGGATTAGAACCAGAAATATAGGCCAATGAGAACGAGGCCCGCCATGACACCCACTGAGCACAGAATGCGAGCAGGACTCTTTACCGAAGGATCATCATTTGCCGCATCTGGGAGACGCAACCACGAAACAAAGCCCCAGACCACAAAGGCACCATAGATGGCATAGAGAGCTGCCGAAGGGTAATAGCCCGCCTTCAGGAGAAGGGGAACTCCTACTGCATCTACAGCTATCCAGACCAACCAAAATTCAAGGTACCCGCGAGCCATGCCGTATGTCGCGAGTGCAGATCCTGTGAAAATCCACGCATCCGGACCAGGCCCCCACGAGCCAAGGGATTTGAGAGTGAAGTAAGCAGCTATAAAGAAGATCAAAGTGGCGGGGGCGAGAATAAGTTTCTCTCGAATGGTTGTCCAACGGGGAACTACCGGACTCTTATCACCCTGCTGGCGACGGGCAAACCACATGGACCATCCGTAGAGACTGACGGCGATAAAGAGTACTTGGCGACCCGCTTGACCGTAGAGATCCTTAGCCTGTGGGGTATCAAAGACCGCGCCGAGAAAGACAGTGAACAGCAGGGCGTTGCCGATGATTCCTACGGGCCAAGTCCACACCTTCCGACGCATACCCAGAATGGCGCCAGCTAACCCAAAAAGGTTTCCAATGATTTCGCGCCAAAGGATAGCTTTACTTCCAAAATGAAGCTCAGCAGTAAATAGCCAATGAAGAAGCGACACGAAACATTCCTCTCGCAGTTGGGATCGCGAGGGATGTCTCCCGCGCGCTAGATCCAAACTTTCGCCATCTCTTCGATGCTACACCGACTCAAGGAAGAGATAGACGAGCAAACAACATGTATCCGGACTAATGAGCCGATTCGGAGTCCGCTTTTTCACGCAAAAGCGCGATCATCGCGTCTGGATCTGAAGCATTAAAAATCGCAGATCCCGCCACGAATGTATCCGCTCCCGCTCCGGCCGCAATAGCGATGGTGTCGAGTGAGACTCCACCGTCGACTTGAAGGTAGACACTTTTATCGTTGCCAATGAGCGCGCGCGTGCGACGAACCTTCTCCATCATGTCGTGCATGAAGCTCTGACCGCCGAAACCGGGCTCGACAGTCATAATCAACACCATATCCGCATGCTGAATTAGGTCGGCGTACGGCTCAATACTTGTGCCAGGCTTCAATGCAAAAGCTGCGCGTGCACCTCGATCTTTTACAGATTTTAAGATCGCTGAAGGATCACGCGCTGCTTCGACATGAAAAGTCACGCTATCGACAAATTCTGCATAGCGTGGTCCCCACAAGTCTGGATTCTCAATCATGAGATGCGCATCCAACAGAAGAGAGGTACTTGCGCGAATGGACTCAACTACCGCAATTCCGAATGTGAGATTAGGAACGAAGTGACCATCCATGACATCGAGATGAACCATGTCAGAGGAGGGAATGCGATCGATTTCAGCTGCCAATCGGGCGAGATCAGCATTTAGGATGCTTGGCGTAATCCTCATGAGACAAATCTACTAGTTCAGACGTCTAATAAGGGCGAGGAACATCGCGTCCGTCCCATCCTTATGCGGCCAAAGTTGCAGAGTATTGCCCGTATACGGCGCCTGCATCGGAATCAATTCGAACGAGTTGTCGCGCAGCACTCTTTCTAATACACCTTGTGTTTCCGCAATGTGGGGTGAGCACGTCACATACGCGACCACTCCACCGGTACGCACCAATTTGAGCGCAGAAAGAAGTAGCTTCTCTTGCAACGGGACCAAACCGGCGAGGTCTCGCAGGGACTTCCGCCAGCGGGCCTCAGGACGACGACGTAGCGCTCCCAGACCTGAACACGGCGCATCGACCAATATTCGATCAAATGAGGCTGCCGGCAAATCCATATCCGTTCCATCCATCACTGTGACATTTTCCGGGTGCACCATCACATGTCGTACCAACTCTGCGCGATGAGGCGTCACCTCATTCGCCGTAAGAGTCGCCCCCCTTTGGACGCCTATCGCTTCTAGTAGCGAGGCTTTACCACCAGGACCCGCGCATAAATCAAGCCAGCGATCATCTTGACCCATAACTTCGGCCGAAGCAGAAAGGATCGCAACCAACTGAGAGCCTTCATCTTGAACTCCCACGCTTCCATCAATGAGCCCAGCGACCTTCTTAAGGGAGCCCGACCAGCGATATGCGTACGGAGAGAGTGCACCCACTTCAGCACCTAACTCAACGAGTTCGCTACCGTCAGATCGACCTGGACGAGCCACCAATGTCAATGGTGCGGGTCGGTTATTTGCCGCCAAGAGTAATTCACACTCTTCCCAAGATCCCAGTGCATCGCGATAAGAATTCACAATCCATTCAGGGTGTGAGTGACGGATAGCGAGTGACTCGCCTCGCGACTTTCCTTCACTCAACTGCGCGATCCAGTCCTCGATATCCTTTTCGGAAACTCGTCTCAATAAGGCGTTAACAAATTTAGATCCTGATTGACCAGAAAACTTGCGGGCAATGTCGACACTCGTGTCGACTGCCGCATGTGGAGGGGTTCGCATAGAAAGCAACTGGTGGGCACCAGCACGCAAAACCGCTCGAACTTCTATATCCATCTCTAGAACCAAACGAGTGGATACAGAATTTAAGATTCGATCATAGAGACCAAGCATTCTCAATGTTCCATAGGTCAGTTCGGTTGCGAACGCCGCATCGCGTTCATCTAAATCACGAATCATGGGAGGCAGAATGAGATTGGCATAGGCGTCGTCGCGCTCGACCTTGATAAGCGCTTCAATCACCGTCATGCGGATGCGGTCGATGCTCACTCGAATCGTTCACCCTCGATGAGACGCGCGCCACGAAGCCACTCCTCGGTGGTCATCTCTTTCTTGCCGGCAGGTCGAACTGCTTTGATCTCAATGGCACCAAAAGCTGTCCCAACGATGAGACGACCGGCATCCATTACGTACTGCCCTGGAGAAATTTCCACGTTAAGGCCTGCCTCAGAAGCCAGCAGTATCGCGAGACGATCGCCACGGAATTGCGTATACGTCATTGGGTGAAAGGCTCTGACCTGTCGAGCAATGAAGTGACTTGGCCGATCCCACAAAATACGATATTCGTCCTTGGAAATTTTGGGTGCATAACTCTGGCCCTCTGACTCCTGAGAGTGGGCTCGCATGGTGCCATCTTCGATTCCGTGTAGTACTTGATCCAGCAAGGGAACACTTTGCAGAGCGAGGGCCGCGAGTAATCCATCGCTCGTGTCATGAGGGCTAATCTCTCGGGTCGAAGATCCAAAGATTGGCCCCGTGTCCATCCCTTGATCGAGCTGGAATACGGTGACGCCCGTAAGAGTGTCACCGTTAAGAATCGCTCGCTGCACAGGTGCGGCACCTCGCAACTGAGGAAGGAGTGAGAAGTGTATGTTTATCCATCCGTGCCGGGGAATGGAGAGAATTTCACTAGGTAGTAGTGCACCGTAAGCCACTACTACCCCGATATCGAAAGATTTCTCTTGAAGCCATACAACCAACTCGGGTGAAGATTTACTTGCCTTAAAGATATCGATTGAATTACTTTGCGCCCACTGTCCAATCGCTGACGGCGACACCTCACGACCGCGACCTACTTGTGCATCCGGTCTAGTGAGGACACCCACCACATTCGGTTGAATGGACTCAAGAACCGGAATCCCGACGTCCGGAGTCCCCGCAAAAACGATACGCACTCAGTGAAGCCCCGCGTGCGGTGAAACCCTGATGATCGGTGCATTCTCGTTGAACCACTCGGCTTCACGAATGGCTTTCATGGCTTCCTTGCGAAGCGCTAGGTCTAACCGATCGATGAACAGGATGCCGTCAAGATGATCGGTCTCGTGTTGAATCGCGCGGGCGAGCAACTCACTTCCCTCAATTTGTACTGGATCACCAAACATATTGAAACCCTTAGCCACCACTCTGAGAGCGCGAGACGTGTTGTACAACAATCCAGGGAAGGAGAGACAGCCCTCGTCGCCTTCTTGATGGTCATCTGAGAGATCTAAAACAGGGTTGATGAGGTGTCCGAGTTCCTCATCGACATCCCAGACAAAAACGCGCAGTCCCACACCGATTTGCGGGGCGGCTAAGCCTGCGCCTGGAGCATTTAGCATCGTTTCGGTCAGGTCTTGCACCAAGGTGCGCAATTCCTTATCGAAATCTACGACTGCAGTCGCCGCTGTGGTGAGGATCGGATCACCAAAGAGTCGGACAGGTTGAATCGCCAAGATGAATCCTTTCGGGTGCCCGCAGGGACCCAGTCTAAGCCACTCACCCCGGGGGGGCAGGCCTTTTGCAGGGTGGTGCCTACTGAACCTTTTCATCGATTCGAAAAGGAGCAAAACGAAATGAAAATTTTCGCTTCGCAAGACTCGCGGAATCTCTCTCGCTGCGCAAAAATTCTCGCAGAACGGATGCTACCTCCCACTCACAGGTGAGCACGGCGCGTTCGGCCGTCCCAAGGACACGCACCGACTCGGGAACTCTCCCGCTCGGTCCTGGACTCATCACTGCCGAAGCCACTGAAGGCGGTAAGTGCAATTCACGCCGCTCCGCCAGCTCGCGATCGAGTAAATCAAGTGAATTGGGCATGAGAAAAGATTTCACAATTGGGTGATTGTCCGGCAACGAGGCAAATACTTCACCTGCAGCGGCCAAAAGAGAAACAGAGAATTTCCATCGCCTCCTGAGGTCTTGAAGTGCATCCAACTCAGCCCGAGCCGTTAAGAATTCACCGTCGAGCAGGATGACTGCGTGATAACCCGCTTCTGCCCGCGGTTCACATCCACTTGTTGCTACTACGATTCGTGGGGTTTCATCCAGATCTTCGATGCGCTTATCTGCAGTCGAACTTTGGACTGGAATCCCAGGGAATGCCTTGCCAAGTTCCTCGACGGTGCGTTCGCTTCCAATTCCTAAGGGTCGCACTCTTTGATCTTGACACTCACCACAACGCCAATCAATCGAAGCTTTCTCACAGAGAGAGCATGAAGGAACCGCATGAATCGATTTCAGCACCAGCGGCCCGCCACAAAGGCAGAGCGCACGATTTCTACAGGAGTGACAGAGCAATCCTGGGGTATGACCTTTTCTTGCGACCGTTACTAAGACAGGACCAGATTTAAGAGCCTTGCGCATCACGTTCCATGCAATTGTAGGTATGCGAACGCCGGAGTTGTCAGTATGCACCCGAGGGCGCGGGATCTCAGGATTCAAAATGTGCATCTCCCCTGCATTTAACTCGCGTAAACGGGAGAGCGGTATTGCTGGAACAACAATCAAAAGCCCGGTGGCTGCAGAACGAATATCCGCGATACCAGCTCCGCCCCAACCTGGTGTGCGTGGCTCCTGGTATGCATAATCCTCCTCATCGATCAAAACAATCACATCGTATTTTCCCCGAGCGAAGAGGGCACCACGAGTACCGATCGTTACCGGCACGTCACTGCGTTCTGAAATGAGGTAATTACGGTAACGCAGTTGAGGAGATAAACCGGAGTGCAAAACACTCGCGTAGATTCCGGCATCGTTGACCAATTTCTCTGCGATTTCGACGTCACGTTGATCCGGATAAATGAGTAATACTTTGAGTCCTCGTCGCACCATCTCCGTAATGGCATCAAGGAGTATCAGGTGATGGATCTGGCCTTGTTGGTTAAGAAGCATGGCATGGGGCGTTTTCCCCGCAACAGCTGCTGCCACGAACGATTCGACGCGATTTGGGAGAACACGGGATTCAAGTTGAGGAGCATCAGCTCCAGGAAAGGAGAGTGCATCCTTCTCGCCGCGCGCATGGCGCGGTGGTACCGCGGAGCGAAAAAGATCCCAAAAGGTACCCACGTAATATTCTCGACACCGCTCGATGAGCTGAAGAAGTTCGACAGTAAGAATAGGTATCGGGGAGGTAACAGATGATATTGCCTTGAGTGATTGATGCAGTGAAGCCTCACTTCGCTCGATAATTACGCCATCGCAGAGTCGTCCCGAAAAAGGCACACGGACCAAAGTTCCAGGCAGTGCCACCTCATCCCACTTAGCTGGCACAAGGTAATCAAATGGTTGATCAAGGTGGACCACTCCTGTGTCGACCAAGATCTTCGCAATGGGCGCTTGCGAAGCCACGGGCAACGCCGTGCGCCGCCGCTTAGGAGAGGTGGAGATTAACTCCAACGGCTCCATGATTAACCTTTTACTGCGGCCTTCAACGCATCAGCACGGTTGGTCAATTCCCACGTGAAGTTGGGAAGCTCACGTCCAAAGTGACCGTATGCGCTTGTCGCTGAGTAAATAGGACGAAGAAGATCTAGGTCGCGGATGATCGCGGCAGGACGCAAATCGAATACCTGTACGACAGCAGCTTGAATCTGCTCAACTGGAACAACTCCCGTACCAAAGGTCTCTACGAAGAGCCCCACAGGTTGTGCTTTACCAATGGCGTATGCAACCTGTACTTCACAGCGACGCGCTAGTCCAGCGGCGACCACATTTTTTGCAACCCATCGCATGGCATAGGCCGCTGATCGATCGACTTTTGATGGATCTTTCCCGCTAAAGGCCCCTCCACCGTGACGGGCCATACCGCCATATGTGTCGACGATAATCTTCCGGCCAGTAAGCCCTGCATCGCCCATTGGTCCACCGATAACGAATCTTCCAGTGGGATTGATAAGCATTCTTGCACCCTTGGAATCAATGTTTACTAAAGCCAGCTCAGGTTCAATCACGTGCTTGATTACGTCAGGACTCAATAGATTCTCGAGACTGATCTTGTCGGCATGCTGGCTCGAGACCACGACTGTATCGATGCGAACGGGAGTGTCACCGTCGTATTCGATCGTGACCTGAGTTTTACCGTCTGGGCGCAAGTAAGGAAGCATCTCCGTATGACGAACCTCAGCTAAACGCTGTGCAAGACGATGAGCGAGTGCGATCGGCAGCGGCATGAGCTCTGGTGTGTCGTCGCATGCGTAGCCAAACATGAGCCCTTGATCGCCCGCGCCCTGCAAATCGAGCGGATCTGCGCCAGAATCTACGCGATGCTCAAAAGCATCATTCACACCTTGAGCGATATCTTGCGATTGTTGGCCAATCGAGACAGAAACGCCACACGAGGCACCATCAAAACCTTTGTCGGATGAGTCGTAACCAATCTGCAGAACCTTCTTGCGAACAATCTCCGCTACATCTGCATATCCGTTTGTCGTCACTTCCCCGGCGACGTGTACTTGGCCAGTCGTAATAAGCGTCTCGACAGCGACCCGACTCTTGGGATCTTGTCGGAGAAGATCATCGAGGATTGCATCAGAAATCTGATCAGCGATCTTATCTGGATGGCCTTCAGTGACGGACTCGGAGGTAAAGAGACGATTAGACATTGGGCTAGGTTAGCCTCTCTTTGAGGTGATCGAGTACGACGTGGGCGAGCGTGTCTTTGCTCGTTCTTTCAATCTCTACAGATTTCTTACCATCTGGGCCGAAGATAAGAGTCGCCTGGTTACTATCTTCGCCAAAGACTTGCCCACCAGAAACATCATTCAAGATGAGCAGATCTACCGGTTTACGTTGAATCTTCTCCTTTGCCAGCTCTAAAGGAGAGCGTTCATCCCCTGTTTCAGCCGCAAAACCTACCAACAGCGCACCACTTTTTAACTGTGAACGAGCCGAGCAGAGCGAGGCCAGGATATCAACATTCGATTCAAATTCGATCGTGAGCCCATCAGCTGAGTTCTTCTTGATCTTTGATTGAGAAACGCTCTTTGGGCGAAAATCAGCTACGGCTGCAGCCATGACTACTACATCCATTTCGGCGGCCGAAGCCCACACAGTTAATTTCATCTCATCAGCGTTGGCCACTCTTTGGATGTGAATCTTTGGATCGAGCGAGGCAAGCAAATTCGAATCTACGTTTGCCGCGACGAGAGAGACAGCGGCACCACGAGATGCGGCAGCACGTGCGATAGCTATGCCCTGCTTACCCGAAGAGTTATTACCCACGTAACGTACTGGATCGATTTTCTCACGAGTACCACCCGTAGTCACCATGAAGTTTTTGCCAGCTAAATCCTGCGGCAGCACCAGTGAGAGCGCACGCTCAACGATTTGAATAGGTTCAGGCAAACGCCCCACCCCGCTATCGCTACCGGTAAGCCGGCCGTGAGCCGGCTCAAGAACATGAACTCCGCGCCTCTTTAGAGTTGCAATGTTTTCTTGAGTAGAAGGATTTTCCCACATCTCAGTATGCATGGCAGGTGCCAACAAAATAGGGGCGCGTGTGACTAACAGCGTCGAGGTAAGAAGGTCATCGGCGCTGCCTTGAGCAAAACGAGAAATGGTATTCGCAGTCGCCGGAGCCACGACTATCAAATCCGCGCCTTGACCCAGAGCGACATGAGCAACCTCGTCGACTCGCTCCCAGACTGTGGAGCTCACTGGTTCTCCGGAGAGCGCTTCGAAGGTTGCCGCGCCCACAAATTTCAATGCGGAAGGCGTGGGAATCACACGCACTGAGTGACCCAATTCTTTGAACCGACGGATTACTTCGCAAGCCTTATATGCCGCAATTCCACCAGATACTCCGATGATAATCTTCATAAACGAATCACCACAGATTCGCTTTTACGGGGCATTAAAGCATCTCTTACTTAGACGATATCGAGAGGCTCCGAGGTCACAAGGCCCTCATTGATTTCGCGAAGTGCGATGGAGAGGGGCTTCTCGTGAACATGGGTCTCTACGAGTGGTCCCACGTATTCAAGGAGACCCTCGCCTAATTGTGAGTAATACGAGTTGATCTGACGGGCACGCTTGGCCGCATAGAGAACGAGGCTGTACTTGGAATCGGTCTTCTCCAAGAGCTCATCGATGGGTGGATTCGTTATGCCTTCAGCGATTTGCGACACGGGTGCCTTCCCTACATTGTGAGTAAATCTCTACGACTGGGCTAAGGCTACCAGCGCGGAGACCACCTCTCCGACCTCAGAGTTGACGATCACATGGTCAAACTCGTCCTGGGCGGCTAATTCTTCGCGAGCGTGAGCCAATCTGCGCTCAATGACCCCTTCATCCTCGGTGCCTCGTCCAAGAAGGCGACGGACTAACTCCTCCCAGCTTGGAGGCGCCAGGAAGACCAAAGTAGCTCCAATCCCACTCGCTCGGACCTGGCGAGCCCCCTGAAGATCAATTTCCAGTAATACGTCCCGACCAGCACTCAACTCCTCTGCCACTAGATCTCGAGGCGTCCCATACCGGTAACCAGCAAAGTTAGCCCACTCCAAAAAAGCGTTCCTTGAAATGGCTTCGTCGAATTGGGCATCTGAGAGAAATGTGTAATGCGTGCCATTAATTTCGCCGGGGCGGGGTACGCGTGTGGTGGCGCTTACGCTGAGCCAGAGGCCCGGCCACTCTGTGGGGAAATCACGTAAGTGACGAACCACCGTGGACTTTCCCACGCCGCTGGGTCCGGAAAGGACTAAGAGTCTTCCTGGGCGACCTGACATGAGTAGATCATTCCACAGGATTGCTCGGGAGAAGTTACTTTTCGAACTCCAGCAGGAGCGCAGCGATCTGTTTTGCACCTAAACCACGAATACGTCGGCTATTAGCTATGCCTACTTTTTCCATGGTAGCGGCAGCTTTTACTTTGCCCACCCCAGGCATCGACTCAAGTAGCGCGATGACACGCATCTTGCCGATCGCATCGTTCGTAGCACCCTCTACAATCACCGATGCTAACGAGATATTTGATTGCTTTAAACGTGCCTTCAGTGCGGCCCGTTCTCTGCGAGAGGCAGCAGCTTTCTCCAGTGCTGCCGTTCTTTGCTCGGGGGTCAGGAAGGGAAGTGCCACGGTGCTCCAATCGTCGCTACCAAGTTAGCAGTGAGTATTGAAGCGTGCTCGCTCAATGATTACAAATTCTTAAGCCCGTCGATAATGTGCGCTAAACCGTCAGACATTAGGCGCGGATTAAGAGGATCCCATAAAAAAGTTATTGGCCTTCCAATAACGACCAGGTCAGCGCCGTGAGCTAGCGCCTCCGCCGGTGTTGCCACGCGTTCTTGGTCATTGGATGCGCTTCCAGGTGGGCGCACTCCCGGTGTTAAGAGATGAATCTCACGGGGCAAGAGCGCGCGCAACGCTTTCACTTCGTGCGGTGAACACACAATTGCTCGGGCACCTGCCGCCACAGCGGAGATCGCCAGATTTTTTGTGAGTAATGCAATATCTGGGGGAAAACCCATCAAATTAAGGTCCTGAGCAGAAAGTGAAGTCAATACCGTGACTGCAGTGATCCTCGTTTCGGGCAGCGCTTGCGCAGCCGCCGTAATCATCGCCGCTCCACCCGATGCGTGCACCGTTAAGTATGCGGGGTTTAACGATGCAACAGACTGAGCAGCTCCGGCTACGGTATTTGGTATGTCATGCAACTTCAGATCGAGGAAGAGCTGAGCGCCATTAGCTTGTTTCATCACTTCTGCAACGCCCGCAGTTCCGAATCGAGTGAAGAACTCCAAACCCAATTTCATTGTGGAGATTTGTTGCGATGAAATCGATGCCCATTGCTTCGCCACATCTAGATCGTGCGTATCAAGCGCGATGGCAATTGGTGCGAGTCCTGAATTCATGTCATACCTTTCGATGGGCAAAACCAATGGCATCTTGCAATGAAGAAAAACCGCGCTCCGCGAGTATCAATAACAATTCGCTCTGCACGCGCGCAAGAGCACTGGGATCGTGGAAATTTGCCGTGCCAATTGCAATTGCGCTGGCACCCGCAAGAATAAACTCAAATGCATCCTCCCCCGTCAAAATCCCGCCCATGCCTATGAGTGGGACTTGCGGAAGCGCGGCATGAACCTGCCAGACCGCTCGAACGGCAACGGGACGAATAGCTGGACCCGACAGACCACCAGTCACGCCCGCAAGTGCGGGCCTCAAGGTTTCGGTGTTAATTACCATTCCCAAAAGGGTGTTG
>WLIL01000033.1 GCA_009702245.1 Actinomycetota bacterium | reverse complement strand
TACCACATCTGCAATTTGCTTGGCGATGTCTTGTACAACATCTGGGTCGACGCCAATACCCTTCTCGCCGCCAAATACTTCACCCGAGAACTTAAGAAGCACTCGACGGTATGCGGGGCGAGAAGGGCTCATGGCATCAGGCCTGTCCGACGCGGAATCGCGCAAAGCCAGTCACCGTAGTGCCAGCTTCTTTCAGGACTTGGTCAACACTCTTCTTATTGTCTTTCGCATATGCCTGCTCGAGAAGTGAAACTTCCTTCACGAATCCGGTTACACGACCTTCAACAATCTTGGCAAGCGCAGCTTCTGGCTTACCTTCGTTACGAGCGGTCTCTTCTGCAATACGGCGCTCGTTCTCAACTACATCTGCAGGCACATCTTCACGCGCAACATATTGCGGTGAGAATGCAGCGATGTGTTGAGCAACATCCTTACCGATTGCATTGTCGACTGAAAGCGCCACCACGACGCCAACTTGCGGAGGCAAGTCAGGGCTAGTGCGGTGGAGGTAGGCAGCTGCTGGTGAGCCCGCGAAGACAGCAACACGGCTGAGTTCGATCTTCTCACCAAGAGTGGCGTTGCCTTCATCGATATGAGCGCCCAAAGTCTTGCCGCCGCCGAAATCGGAGGCGAGCAAAGCTTCGAGATTTGAGAGCTTGGTCTTTGCAACATGGGTGAGAATTTCCTCTGCGAGCGCTTGGAAGCGATCGCCCTTTGCAACGAAGTCCGTCTCACAATTGAGTTCGAGAATAACGCCGAGGTCTCCTTCCACCTTTGCGGCCACAAGACCGTTAGATGCAGAGCGACCTTCGCGCTTGGTTACGCCCTTGAGTCCTTTGACGCGGATAATGTCGACTGCTTTATCGAAGTCGCCATCGGCTTCTACGAGTGCGTTCTTGCAATCGAGCATTCCTGCTGCAGTGAGTTCACGCAGCTTCTTTACGTCTGCGGCGGTGTAGTTCGCCAAGATGTATCTCTCCTATCAGGCTTGCGGGGCGGTTTCAGCAACAACAGTTTCTTCAACTGCTACCGCTGCTGGTGCTTCGACTACTGCTTCAACTGGTGCAGCTTCTGCAACAGGGGCGGCGGCATCGAGAATTTCTTGAGCGATCGCTTCAACTGCTGCAGGCTTGTTGGCCGTGGCAATCTCTGAACGCTTCTTGAGACCTTCAACAACTGCGTCGGTGATGACGCGAGTCAAGAGGGTGACGGAGCGAATGGCGTCGTCGTTACCTGGAATACGGTAATCAACTTCGTCTGGATCGCAGTTGGTGTCGAGGATTCCGACGATGGCGATACCAAGTTTGCGAGCTTCCTTGATTGCAAGGTGCTCTTTCTTGGTGTCTACAACCCAGATGATGCTGGGAACCTTCACCATGTCGCGGATTCCACCAAGAACGCGATCAAGCTTGACCTTCTCACGGTGAAGAACGAGGAGTTCTTTCTTCGTGAGGAGTTGGTCGTTGGATGCTTCGAGTGCTTCGAGTTCCTTGAGGCGAGCAATGCGCTTGCTGACGGTTCCGAAGTTGGTGAGCATGCCACCCAACCAACGCTCGGTCACGTACGGCATACCTACGCGACGAGCTTGCTCAACGATGGGCTCTTGAGCCTGCTTCTTGGTGCCGACATAAAGAATGCTGCCGCCGTGGGCAATAGTCTCTTTGACGAACTCATAAGCGTTATCGATGAGTGCGAGTGATTGTTGAATATCGATGATGTAAATGCCGTTGCGTTCCGTGAAGATGAATCGCTTCATCTTTGGATTCCAACGACGTGTTTGGTGTCCGAAGTGAACACCTGCGTCGAGTAACTCGCGCATCGTGACGACCGCCATGGCCGCACACTCCTTTCGCATCCGGGCAAGCTGCGCCGGACGCACTCGGTTATTGGTAGGTACCGGTTGGTACTTACCCCTGACATCCCACGCTTGACCCAAAGGACCGAGTGGAGTGTGGGTTACTTGGGAGAACTCCCGGTAACCCACGGTGTGGGATGTGCGATGTCACCGCTTTCACGGTGCGGGCTAAGGGTATCGGAGCAGGTAGGCCTGGCGCGAACTCGGGTCGCGGCGCTCTCTCCACAGGAATCAGGCCTCATCTGGCGTCTTCCACAGCGCCCCTCCAGTGAGCACCCACGAGCGGATTTACGCTCACCCTGGGGCGATGAGACACCTCCCAGCCCACCTGCTCTTAGCGAGCGCGCTCACCTTGGCACCCGCGGGGCTCTCACTCGCCTCCTCTGCTTCGCCTCCCCACCCCAGCGTCGCCCCACCGAATTGGCGCCTGCCGTTGGCGAAGAGCGAACTCATCCGTCCCTTCACACCACCCACCAGGCGTTATGGGCGTGGTCATCGAGGAGTCGATCTCGCCGCCGCGATCGGAACCACGGTCTGCGCTCCCTCGGAAGCCACCATCACCTTTGCCGGCCAAGTCAACAAGGTGCCCACTGTCGTGCTGGCTCATAGCGGCGGGTATCGATCTACTTATCAGGCCGTAGCCACTCCACTCAAGGTCGGAACGAAGGTGGCCGCTGGCGAAATCTTCGGCAAGGTCAGCGCCTCCGGACATCTGGCTGGTCCGACCTGCCTCCATTGGGGTCTGCTCTGGGGCGAGAACTACCTCGACCCACTTTCACTCCTGCCGCACCTACGCACCCATCTCCTGCCCACCTGAGGAGAAGTAGGCTAGGCATATGTCCGGCGCGCACCTCGACCCCGTTGAAACCGTAAAGAAGTATTTCGGCATCGACGGGAGCGCCGAGCAACTTAATGGCGAGCGAGATCTCAACTACCGCATCACTTCAACAGTAGATGGCGCTGCCCAAGACTTCGTTCTCAAGATTCATCAACCTGGCCAGCGTGATTGGCTCACGCTGCAAGATCGCGCACTTACTTCGCTCGCACATCTCGCGCCACAACTTCCCATACCTGTTCAAGCATTAGGCGGTGAAACCTCAGTTGATATTCCTGGCGGTCGCACTGCTCGCCTGCTGACCTGGGTTGATGGAATTGCGTGGGCGGAAGCAGAAACCACCAGTAACGATCTGCGCGAACTCGGAATCATTTTGGCACGAATTGATAAAGAGCTTGCAAAAATGGAGATCACTGAACCTATCGAAGAAATTCTCACTCGTGAATTCATGTGGAACATGATGCAAGCTGGGCGCCTTTCGCAGCATGTACATCGCATCATGGATGAGAACTTGCGAAACGTAGTGATGGAGGTGCTCGAAGACTTCCGCGAAGTTCAACTTCCAAAACTCGCGCTCCTACCACGCCAAATGATTCATAACGACGCTAACGATTACAACATCTTTGTGAGTGATCACAGAATTGGTGTGATTGATTTTGGTGACATCGTCCTTGGTTCCAAAGTGATTGGGCTAGCAGTGGCCGCCTCCTATGCAGGTATTGGTTATGACGATCCAGTAAAAGCCATCTTGCCGTTGGTGCGCGGGTATCACATCACCTCGCCACTCTCACCGCTGGAATTAGAGCTCCTCTTGCCGCTTACTAAGGTCCGTTTGGCAATGAGCGTGGTCAATGCGGCCGTACAGAGCGCCGCAGATCCCGCTAACGAATACTTGAACATCAGCCAAGGCGTGATCCCAGCACTATTGACGAAGTTACACGCTACCGATTTCAATCATTCACACTTTCGCTTCCGCGACGCGTGCGGATTCGAAGGAAATCCCCACTCACGAGCCGTCCGTCAATACCTCTCCACTGTTGCCAGACGTGCCGACGTCGTCTGCCCGCCTTTCAAAGATCACAAATACATCTACCTGGATTGGTCGGTTGAGAACACTTCGATCCCGAGGTGGAGTGAAGACATCGCCAACCTCATGGCATCAAAAGGTGCAGACGTAGCCATTGGTCATTACTGCGAAAACCGAAACGTCTATCAAGGCGATGCTTACAACACCGAAAGCCCCGGCGCTCGCACCATTCACCTCGGCGTGGATCTCTTCCTTCCTGCTGGTTCACCTGTGTACTCCGCTCTCGATGGCGTGGTTGATGCATTCAATGACAACAACACCCCGCTCGACTACGGCCCAGTCATTTTGCTTCGTCACGAAACCACTGAAGGTATTCCGTTCTGGACGCTCTACGGTCACCTTTCGCGAGAATCACTCCCCAAACTTTCCATCGGAATGAAAATCAATGCTGGTGATCAAATTGCCACCATCGGTCAAGAGCATGAAAACGTTGGTTGGCCGCCACACACTCACTTCCAATTACTCACCGATCTCTGCGGCATGGGACTCGATGTCTATGGCGTGGCTCCCAAGGATGAGATCTCACTCTGGCGCAGCATCTCCCCCAACCCCAACCTTGCACTTGGCATCGCGTCAGGAACTGATGCGCATGCCCACCTTTCTACTGATGTGATTCGTGAAGTCCGCACCACGGTGCTCTCGCGCAATCTCAGCCTCAACTTCCGTACACCTATAGAGATAGTCCGCGGTGAAGGTGCTTACCTTTATGACGTAAACGGCAAGTCCTACCTAGACCTCGTCAACAACGTGGCCCATGTCGGTCACGGACACCCACGCGTCGTGGCTGCCGGTGCCGCACAGATGGCCGCACTCAACACAAACACACGCTATTTGCATCAAAACATCATTGATTACGCGCGGGCGCTCACTAGCACTCTCCCCGATCCACTCAGCGTGGTCTTCTTCGTCAACTCGGGAAGTGAAGCAAACGATCTAGCAATCCGAATTGCGCGTGCACACACAAAAGCTCGTGGCTTTATCGCACTTAAGCACGCGTATCACGGCCACACCGCAAGCGTTGTTGATATCAGTCCTTACAAGTTCCTCGGCAAGGGCGGGCAAGGCGCTCCTGAACACGTCCGAGTAGCAAATCTGCCCGATCCTTTTCGTGGCGTACACAAAGGCGAGGCCGCCGGAAGCCAATACGCCGCTGATTTTGCAGCTACGCTAGCTGATCTCAATCAGCCACTTGCAGCTTTCATATCAGAAGGAATTGTGAGCACCGCCGGACAGATCGTCCTCGCAGACGGTTTCCTCAAGAACGCCTACGCACAAGTTCGTGCCGCAGGCGGACTTACCATTGCTGATGAAGTTCAGATTGGTTTAGGCCGTGTGGGCAACAAGTTCTGGGGATTTGAATTACACGATGTGGTTCCAGATATCGTCACCATGGGAAAGCCATTAGGAAATGGCCATCCACTCGCTGCTGTAGTCACTACCCCCGAAGTAGCCGCTTCCTTCCACAACGGCATGGAGTACTTCAATACCTTTGGCGGCAACCCAGTCAGCTCCGCGATCGGTCTGGCAGTTCTTGAAGTTGTACAAGATGGCCATCTACAAGCTAACGCCATCAACATGGGCAAGTACCTCACTGACGGGGTTCGCGAAATGAGTAAGCGCCACTCCATCATCGGAGATGTGCGAGGTTCCGGATTATTTATCGGCGTGGAATTAATGCGCGACGAGAAGACTCCTGCCACCGAAGAGATGGGCGACCTCATCGAATATGCCAAAGATCGCGGAGTTTTCCTCTCCTGCGACGGCCCTGATAACAACGTCCTCAAGATCAAGCCGCCAATGGTGCTGTCCGCCAAAGATGTTGATCTCTTCTTAAATATTTTTGACGAGGGTTTAAGCGCAGTTAAACGCTGAGTATTTAGTCACTAAGCGCGTGGATGAGCGTTTTTGAACGCCTCTTTGAGCCGATCGATAGAAACATGAGTGTAAATCTGCGTTGTTCCAAGGGAAGCATGTCCAAGAATCTCTTGCACGGTGCGAATGTCTGCGCCACCTTCCAATAAATGCGTAGCTGCGGAGTGACGCAAACCATGTGGCCCCATGTCGGGGGCGCTCGGAGAAGCGAGGAGCGCTTCATGAACGAGCGTGCGTACGGTTCGGGGATCAATCCGTTTTCCTTTGACACCGACGAAGAGTGCGCGCGGACTCTCTTTCATCATGGAATCCCGACCACGAGCAATCCACGATTCGAGAGCAAGGCGCGCAGGGTCACCAAAAGGTACGGTGCGTTCCTTGTTTCCCTTACCGATTACTTGAAGTGTCCGCCGGTCAAAGTTAAGACTCTCGAGGTTGAGTCCGCAGAGTTCAGAGACCCGGATCCCAGTGGCATACAACACCTCCACAATCGCCCGGTCGCGAAGAGTTAACGGTGTTTCATCTTCATTCGCTGCCGCATCCAAGGCATCAAGCACCTCATCGGCCTGACCGCGATTCAGTACACCCGGAAGTGTGCGATGAGACTTGGGAGAGACCAGTGTTACTGCGAAATCACTTTGAATGACACCGCGACGATGCGCCCACCCAGTAAAGACTCGAATGGAGGAGGCCCGCCGAGCCATCGAAGTGCGTGCTGCACCTGCGAGTTGCATAGTCGCCAACCACGATCGAACCAAGGCGAGTGAGAGCTCGTTTGGATCACCCTCACCTTCTTTACGCGCGTAATCACCTAAGGTCTCAAGATCATTGAGGTAGGCACGAACGGTGTTCTCCGCGAGATTTCGTTCGTCAACCAGGAAACTCCGAAAAGCATCGAGTGCCCGCGCAAAATCGGCGGTTACTTCTAATTCGGGTCGTTCCATATCGACACGGTCGCGGAAAGTATTGCGAAGGTCAAGCAGGCGCGAGCAGAAAGGCGCCCCGACTATCACGCACCACGCATCCAAGTGCCACCAACTCGGCCAGTGCGGTAAATGCTTGGCTCACTTCTACTGCGCCCAGGTGCGCCAACTCCTCAGTAGTAATTCCTTGGCGACGCGAGAGTAGCGCCAGCAGCGGATGTTCCACGCGCTCTCTTGTGAAGGGAGAAACCAAGGCGACCACATCATCAACATGTGTAATGAGATTTGCCACACTCTCGGCGATGAGTCGATGAACCCCTGCTGACATCGGCGAGGTGATGGGGCCAGGAATCCCCATCACATGGCGATGCAATTCGGCGGCGTCAAATGCGGTGCGCAAGGATCCGCTACGCATGGCCGCCTCCACCACGATGGTTCCTTGTGAGAGTGCAGCTATCAAGCGATTACGCACCAGAAAGCGCGAACGAAAAGCTAACGCGCTTGGGCGCACCTCGGAGATAAGAAGACCAGATTCTGCGATCTGCGCAAATAGCCGCGAATGTGCCACTGGATAACTCCTGCTCACTCCGCACGCAAGCACCGCGCACGTAATGCCTCGTGCCGCAAGAGCGCCGCGATGCGCGGCCGCATCGATCCCAAAGGCGCCACCACTAACGATAGAAAATCCACGATCACTCAGCGCCGCGGCGAAATCTTCCGCCACTCGGATACCGTACGAGGTTGCGGTGCGCGATCCCACAATCGCGATCGATGAGGTGAGCTCTGTGATCTCTACCTTTCCGAGTAAGGAAAGGGCTATGGGCGGAACAGGCAACTCATTCAATGCGATCGGCCAAGTGAGATCGGAGGGAATTAGCAAGCGAACCCCCGATTGTTTCCACTCACTTGCTAATTCTTTTTCGTCGAGCTCTCGAACAGCACGGGTAGCCACGGCAGCCACCTCGTGAAAGTTGCCAGCGCGTAAACGTTCTAAGGTCTCGGGAGCTCCATAACGGCCGATACTTTCGGCGATGTCCACAAGCCCTGGTTCACAGACCGCCATCAATATCTTGCGAGCCTCTCGATCATCGATCATGCCGCTCCCACTAATTGCGAAATTCCACTTCTCAAGAGATAAGCCTCGGCGACATCTTCACGCCGTGGCTGATCATGGCCAGCCAAGTCGGCGATGCTCCACGCCACTCTGAGGACTTTATGTAAGCCACGAGCGGTCACGCGATGGTGTTCAAGTTCGCGATGTATGAGCGCCATCGCATCATCACTTGCCGAAAACTCTCGACGCAACGCACTCCCCGAGACTTGGGCATTAGTGGCAAAGCCACTTCCCGAAAGCCGCACACTCGCGCGATCACGCGCTGCCAAGACTCGATCACGCACCAGTGCACTCGACTCCCCCATATCGCTAGCAGCTAATGCCACTCTGCTGACCGGCTCTACAAAGATCTGTAGGTCCACTCGATCAAGAAGTGGACCCGATAAGCGAGAGAGGTAACGGCGAATAGCGAGAGGCGTGCAGTTACATGCACGTCCATCTCCAGTAAAGCGACCACAAGGACAAGGATTAGCCGCAAGCACCAAGAGAAAACGGGCAGGAAAGATCGCAGTGCCACCGGTGCGCGAGAGAGTGACCTGACCTGATTCCAACGGTTCGCGAAGTGCATCTAATACACCGCTCACGAACTCTGGAGCTTCATCAAGGAAGAGCACGCCTCTGTGCGCCAACGAAATAGCCCCGGGGCGCGGTTGGTTCATTCCCCCGCCGATAATGGCTGATCGGGTTGCGGTGTGATGCGGCGCGACAAAGGGTGGAGTACGCAAAAGTGGCGATGATCCTTTTATCAGTCCAACTATTGAGTGGATGGAGGTCACTTCGATCGCTGCATCTGTATCTAACGGGGGCATGATTGAAGGGAGACGTTCTGCCAACATAGTTTTCCCAGCGCCCGGAGTACCCATCATGAGTAAATGATGCTCTCCGACCGCAGCGATCTCGATGGCTCTGCGCGCTTCGTACTGTCCCAACACATCGCAGAGG
The DNA here is from genome assembly GCA_009702245.1 of Actinomycetota bacterium. Lineage (GTDB taxonomy): Bacteria > Actinomycetota > Actinomycetes > Nanopelagicales > Nanopelagicaceae. The sequence continues at coordinate 4,156 of WLIL01000033.1, read as the reverse complement.
TCGGGGACTTCGACTGGCTCATCAACTATTTCTATATCGTCATCTTCAGTGAACTCTAAGCCTCGCAGAAATGAAACTACGTTGCGCAGCTGCGAGAAACCAAAAACTTCGATCCCTGGAATCAGACACGCTTCAGCAAGATTAACGCGCGGCACAATGGCTCGCGTAAAGCCCGCATCTCTCGCCACCACCATCGCCGGAAGCGCGCCAGAGATAGTGCGTATGCGCCCATCAAGACTTAACTCCCCGAGTACCACCGTTGAATCCATTCCATCGCTTGGAATCTTCATTTCGCCCGCAAGCAGTGAGAGCGCTACCGCGAGATCGAAACCACTCCCTCGTTTGGGAAGCGAGGCCGGCGAGAGAGCAACCGTGGTGCGCTTATTCGGCCACCCTTCCCCAGAGTTAATGAGTGCAGAACGCACGCGATCGCGCGACTCTGACAATGCGGCGTCGGGAAGGCCCAGCAAATTAAAAGCTGGCACCCCATCGGCAATATCTGCTTCCACTTCCACCACATGGCCAGCGACACCAAGAAGAGCAATCGAATAAATCTTCGCTAGCGCCATATCAAATTCCTTTTCGATAGTCGATAAAGAGCTTGGGAAGCAGAGTGATTGCTACCCCATCCACACGCAGTCGCTGATACCTACGCATCTCATGCTCTGCAACCCATGCACGAAGGAGGAGGTGTAGCCGATGCAATTTCACCGGAGTGATCGCCTCGAGCGGATGCCCTGTGCGCGAAGTGGTGCGAGTCTTCACCTCGATCGCAACGATTGCGTTGCCATCTCGCACGACGAGATCCAACTCCCCCGCAGCGCACCGCCAATTCCGTTCCAGAATGATCATGCCGGCAGCTTCGAGAAAGCGAGCAGCCAAATCTTCACCGCGTTTTCCAGTCGCTTGATTCATCTGAGCAGGATGACGGGGGCAACAGAAAGTAGCTTGGAGGCGGCGCGTGCTGTGGAGTAATTACGAAAGCGCGGCAATATTTGCAAAGGAGAAGCGGTGAATATTTGACGGACCGTGAGCAAGCAGCGCAGATGTGTGAGCAGCGGTGACATATCCCTTATGAATCTCTAAACCGTACTGAGGATATTCAATAGCTAATGCGCGCATGATTCGATCTCTCGTGACTTTCGCCAGAATGGAAGCCGCTCCGATTGACCTCGACACACTGTCGCCCTTCCACACAGCAAGGTTGGGAACCGTGAGCCCGTCGATGGCATACCCATCAGTGAGCGCATAATCAGCTGCGGGATCTAATGTGGAGAGTGCGCGGCGCATTCCCGTCAAATTCGAGATATGTAATCCGACTTCATCAATCTCTGTCGCTGGCACTTCGATGATGGAGTAGGCCAACGCAACTTCTCGCACGCGATCAAATCGACGTTCGCGCTCTTCCTCGCTTAAGGACTTGGAGTCGACACATTCAGAGAGATCAACGCCAGAATCTGATCGAGGAAGTATGACTGCAGCAATGATCAAGGGGCCGGCACAGGCACCGCGTCCCGCTTCATCAACTCCAGCAATGCGGGAAAAGCCGATGCCTTCGAGCGAGACTTCCGGAGCGATCACGGCTTGATGTTAGTGAGAACTTCCGGACGTTGAAGGGTTTTAGCGTGGCCCACCGGCCACACAACGGCCACCGCGCGCCCAATCACGTCGTCAAGAGGAACCATTCCCTTGCGAGGATCTCCTTGGTGATAGCGCGAATCTTCACTCGCACCTCGATGATCACCCATTACCCAGATGCTGCCCTTGGGAACTTTTACTTCGAAAGCCAGGTCACTCGGAGTATTCCCGGGATAGATGTACTTCTCGTCAATGGGAACTCCATTCACACTGAGGCGACCTTGCTTATCGCAACACTTGACTGTATCTCCGGCTACTCCGATGGTCCGTTTGATTAAATCTTGGTCAGCCGGATCTGGAAGTAAACCAATCGCAACAAAACCATTCTTAATACGTTGTCCAAAGCTCACTTCATCTGAGACGTAAGGCTCTGGCAACCAACCACCTGGATCCTTGAAAACCACTACATCGCCTCGGCCTATATTGCCTAGGTGCATACCGAGCTTATTGACGATGACACGATCATTAATCCGCAAGGTGTTCTCCATCGAACCCGAAGGGATGTAGAACGCTTGAATGAGAAAGGCCTTAAGGACCACCGAGATAACAATTGCAGTCACGATGAGAACGGGAATTTCGCGAAGGAGGGAACCTTTAGCGGGAACTTTAAAAGGTAGCTTCACGGGGAAGATACTAGTGCGTGCCAGTTGGCGAAATTCGAAATATTGCTGAGATTACGCAGTGGGTTCTTCGGCAGCCGCGGCAGGTGCAGCAGCTTCTGCTACTGGTGCCTCAACTGCTGGTGCATCTGCTTGCACTTCTTCGTGCACGGCAGGAGCTTCCACTACAGCCTCAGTAACTACAGGGGCCACAGCCTCGGTAACCACGGGCGTCACTGCAGGGGCAGCAATGATCGGAGTCTCCATCACGGTTTCTTCGATGAAGAGACCATCTTGGCCACGACGCTCGCGGATCTTGGCAGCCTTGCCACGAAGATCGCGGAGGTAGTAAAGCTTCGCGCGGCGAACATCTCCGCGGCGAACGATTTCAAACTTCTCGATAACCGGAGTGTGCACGGGGAAGGTGCGCTCTACGCCGACGCCGTAAGAGACCTTGCGAATCGTGAAAGTTTCGCGAGCGCCAGAACCCGAGCGACGGATGACGACGCCTTGGAAGACCTGGATACGGCTCTTGGTACCTTCGATAACACGCACGTGAACCTTGAGTTCATCGCCCGAGCGAAATGCCGGGATGCCAGAACGGAGGGTGGCGGCGTCAACCGCGTCGAGTACGTGCATGATCGGTCCTTACTTCGAAATGAGGCGCTCGGGATGATTTCCCCGGAGCCCGCTTAGTCTGCCACAGACCCGCGCCTACCCCACAATCCGGGTGTTTTACCCCTCCTCAGGGAGGAGATCCGGCCTGACAGCTCGCGTGCGCTCTACGGCTTGCGCCGAGCGCCACTCTGCAATTTTGCCGTGGTTGCCCTCGCGGAGCAGGGCGGGAACTTCAAGGCCGCGCCATATTGCTGGCTTGGTATAGGCAGGGGCTTCCAAGAGTCCCGAAGTTCCGTGGGACTCCTCCGATAGTGAGTCGGGATTCCCAATCACTCCAGGAAGGAGGCGGGCGACTGCCTCAATGATGGCCATCGCCGCTACCTCGCCGCCGTTGAGCACATAATCCCCCAGCGAAAGTTCGAGGACGGCATCGATTTCGGGTCGAGTGGCGAAGTGCTCTGCTACCCGAGCATCGATCCCTTCGTAGCGCCCACAAGCAAAGATCAGCCACTCGGTAGCTGCGAGCGTTTCAGCCCGACGTTGATGGAAGAGCGCGCCTGCAGGAGTAGTGAAGATCAAGATGGCTCGGGTGCCGTCGGTGACACTTGAGAGCACTGCATCAATTGCTTCCCCCCACGGCTCTGGCAACATCACCATGCCAGCACCACCGCCGTACGGAGTGTCATCGACAGTGTGGTGGGCATCGCTCGTGTGATCGCGCAAATTATGAATATTAATTTCGAGCACGCTCTTGCTCTGCGCTTTGCCTAGCAACGAGAGCGAGAGTGGCTCTAAGTACTCCGGGAAGATGGAAATAACGTCGATACGCATTACGCCTCCATCATCCCTACTGGCGGAGTAATTACTACTCGCCTGGCTTTAGTGTCCACTACTGGAACTAATTCTCGAACGAAGGGGATAAGGAGTTCATCCAATCCTTCTCGATCAATTGCCAAGAGATCCTGTGCGGGCAGATGGAGCACCTCGCGAATAGTTCCGACGTGGGTTCCATCTTCTAATTCCACACGTGCATCAATCAATTGATAATCGTGGAAATCATCTTCGTCTTCGCCGGGCGCATCAATATCTACCTCAGCCAATAGCAGGGTGTTACGCAAGCGCTCCACTTGAGTTCGATCTTCAAAGCCTTCAAAAGTAAGCAGCATGGTTCCAGAATGAAAACGGGCGCGGGCAATAGTGACTAGGCCTTGATCTGGGTCAGTAAAGAGTTTCGCACCGACAGCCAGACGTGAATCTGGATCATCGGTGCGTAGCTCTACTGTTGCTTCTCCTTTGAGACC
>WLIL01000032.1 GCA_009702245.1 Actinomycetota bacterium | reverse complement strand
CGATAGCCATTGTGCCTGTCATGTCATTTCCCTTTCAGGTAATTGATCAGAAGGGCATCTGATCAAATCTAGTTGTTAGTGCTCGTCGGCAATTGCTCCGGCGATGTACAGCGCAGTCAGCAGGGTGAAGATGTACGCCTGCAGACATTCAATAAAGAATTCGAAGAAGGTCAGACCGATTCCGAATCCGAAAGAGAGCGGGCTCATAATTTTGAGCACCATGCTGTTGTGCAGCATGTAGTCGCCACCCATGATGAAGACGAGCAACAAAAGGTGCCCAGCGAACATGTTGGCAAAAAGACGAATGGCGAGCGTGAACGGGCGAATAATGAAGTAGGTGGCAATCTCAAGTGGAGTGAGGATCACGTAGATCCACTTTGGCACGCCTGGAACAAATGCAATGTCCTTGAGGTACTTACCGAGACCATGCTTGCGAATACCTACGTAGTGGTAGATCACGTAGGTAAAAATCATGAGTGCTACCGGGAATCCAAAACGTGACATCGTCGGGAATTGCATGAACGGCACAATTCCGAAGATGTTATTCACAATAATGAAGGTGAAGAGCGAGAAGAGAAAAGGCACAAACTTCATAAACTCATGACCAATGATGTCTTCGCCAAGGTCTTTCTTTACGAATGAGTAGACGCTCTCACCAAAGAACTGTGTGCGAGATGGAACAACTGCGGCTTTTCTCGATGAGATAAGAAAGAAGACAGCAACCAGAATGGCCGCCAAAATTGCTTGAAAAACTGGCTTTGTAAAAAGGATGTTGTTGCCAAAAAGTGGTTTGAATACGAAGTCATGGCTTCCGGGAGAAACGAATCCTCCAGAGGCGAGCAATGTCGACGCGTTCAACGCAGGGCTCCTCGAATGGGTTGGCGAACGCCCTAAACATAGAGGGAGAAGGGGTAGGGAGGCAAAACCTTCAGCCACGCCCTGCCGTGTGCTATGTCTCACCTCCGAAGAGGGTCGTTAGCGTTGCTCGAGCTACTGCCGAATGAAGCGAAGGTAAATAAGGTACATAGCGCTCACAAGCCCCACCAGAAATCCGATAACAACCAGAAAATGGAGCCCAAGGAGATGGTCCAGGAACATCCCAACGCCACCCCACAGGAGGAGGCCGGCGAGCAAATAGGCGATGATGGTAAACATCGCCCCCTCGTCCTTAGATGACATGGGCTCCCCCACCTTCAGATTGCACAATCGATGAATTCTCTGCTTCCACGACCAGGGTCGGAATACGCATTCGAAGGAATGCCGTTACCTCCCCGACCAGCCAGAGGAGTACCGCTGTGATGGCAGTCACTCCAAAGTAGGCGTGATCAACACCGTCCAGTGAGCGCATTCCGAGCAACAGGGCTCCCAGCAAGATGAGTTTGGCGAAGTAGGAGGCCATGGCCCACGCCATCGTGCCGGAGGGAGAACTCTTTCGAGTCAGCCGGCCCAGAAGTAGCGAGATTCCAAAGAAGAGTGCAACAACTCCCCCGGCGAGCAGAGCTGCCTTGACTTGGTCGCTCCGCTGGACCACTTCGGCATAGAGCACCGCCAGGAGAACAGCCCCCCCGGAGAGGGAACCAGCCCAACGCAGCGTCGCACCTTCAAAGTTATTTCTCCTCATACGACGCAACTCGTCGTGTTCTTTAGCTGGCAAGGATCGCGTAAAGACCGCAGCCAGCACCAGCGCCACAACCATGATGAACAACGCCGATCTCATCGGGATGAAAGCAATAGCACTGACTGGAAAAGCGATAGCGGCCGTCCACACGTAGAGCACCGACGTTGCTCCTCGAGGTGAGTGACCAATGCGCAATAGACGATGATGAAGATGGTGCTTATCTGGCGTAAATGGCGATTTACCAGCAGCGGTGCGTCGAATGACTGCCCACCCAAGATCCAAGAGCGGAATAGCAAGAATGGCTAACGGCAAGACGAGTGGCAAGAGTGCAGGCGCCAGATTCTCAGCCGAAAGAGCATTCGCATCGAGTTGGCCAGTGATACTGATGGTGCATGCGGCCAATAAGTAGCCGAGCAACATGGACCCGGAATCACCCATAAAGATCTTTGCAGGGTAAACGTTATGCGGCAGGAATCCTAAGCAGATTCCCACCAACAGTGCAGTGAAAAGTGTGGCTGTACCCGCTCGGCTAAATCCGTTAATCACAGCTAAGAGATACGAGAACGAGAAGAAGGCAATTCCACCTATAGCCACAATCCCGGCCGCCAAACCATCGAGTCCGTCAACAAAGTTCACGGCATTAATTGCCACTAAGACAACGAGAACGGTAGCAACAACGCCAAGAGTGGGCGGCAGGGCAGTGACACCATTGATGGGTAGCCATAAGAGTTGCACTCCTTGAATCGCCATCACACCAGCGGCAAGAGCTTGCCCTGCCAACTTAGTGAGGGCATCAAGCTCCCAAAGATCATCCGCGGCCCCAAGGAGCACGATTACTAAGGCGCCACTAGCAATAGCGATCGGGTCATGTGAATTTTCAAAAGCTTTATGAAGTAATGGCAAGTGGTATGCCACCACTAATCCCACTGCGAGCCCGACCAACATAGCTAGCCCACCCCAACGCGGAGTAGGGACTAAATGCACGTCACGAGCCCTAATGGGCGCCATGGCTCCGAGACGAATTGCTAGCGATTTAAAAAATGGCGTCGCTAAATATGTCACCGCCGAAGCGATGAGGGCAGCAAAGAGGTACTCGCGCACCTATCGAGGATACGCCGGAAATGCGTGAGTTAACTCGGTTACCTGAGCACGAATTTCCGCAGGGTCGCCCGTGCCGCGTACTGCCCTGGAAATAAACTCCGCAATTTTGGCCATTTCCGGAATACCCATTCCCTGCGTGGTGGCAGCCGGTGTACCCACTCGAATTCCGGAGGTCACCGAAGGCGCCTCGGGGTCGAATGGAATGGAATTCTTGTTCAGGGTAATTCCAGCGGCATCGCATCGCTTTTCGGCATCTGCGCCGTTTACACCGAGCGCCTGCAAATCAATCAAAGCAAGATGCGTGTCAGTGCCTCCTGAAACGGAGCGCATGCCGTGCTCAGCCAGACTTGAAGAGAGCGCCTGCGCATTTGCAATCACGCTCTTTGCGTAACTCTGATAGGCAGGCGTTGACGCTTCTTTCAGCGCCACGGCCTTGGCCGCCACCGCGTGCATGAGTGGACCACCCTGCATGCCTGGGAAAATAGCTTTATCAATGGCTGCCGCGTGAGCCGACTTGGAAAGAATCATTCCTCCACGAGGACCGCGCAACACCTTATGGGTAGTAAACGATACGACGTCGGCATACGGAACGGGTGAAGGAATGGCTTTTCCGGCTACTAATCCGATGAAGTGCGCAGCATCAACCCACATAATTGCACCTGACTCGTCACAAATCTCACGGACTTTTTCGAAATCCACAAGACGCGGATATGCAGTTGCGCCAGAGCAAATCATTTTTGGGCGATGCTTCATTGCTAAGTCACGAAGCTCGTCGTAATCAATGAGTTCGGTATCTTGGCGGACTCCGTAAGAGACGATATCGAACCACTTACCTGAGAAATTTACTTTGGACCCATGAGTGAGATGTCCCCCATGCGGCAACGACATTGCAAGAACCGTATCTCCTGGCTTCGTGAAGGCGGCATACACTGCAATATTTGCACTTGCACCAGAGTGCGGTTGCAAATTTGCGTGCTCAGCGCCGAAAAGGGCCTTTGCACGTTCAATGCCAAGTATCTCGGCGCGATCAACATCAGCACATCCACCGTAATAACGCTTTCCTGGATATCCCTCTGCGTACTTATTTGAAAGGGTTGAACCAAGCGCTGCAAGAACTGCAGGCGAAGTAAAGTTCTCGCTGGCGATAAGTTGTAGTCCGTCACGCTGCCGCTCTAATTCATCAAGGATGATGGTGGCAATCTCTGGATCCTGAGATTTCAACGCATCGAAATCGGGACCCCAGAACTCTGAACTCATATCGCTTCCTTTCGTCGTGTGCTCACTCTACGACCAAGGAAGGTGCAACCTTCGCGAGGTCAAAGAACGAGATGCTTCCGCGCCGCACTAAACGAGGAGGCTTCACTGTGAGATCTATTACTGACGATGTTCCTGCAACATTTTGTTGCCCCCCATCAACAACCAGGTCACACTCATCAGCGATTGCGATCTCACGCACTTCATTGGCAAGTGGCTCCCCCACCCGCGAGGCGAGCCCGCATGCAAGTGGCCCGGTGAGGCGGAGTAATTCGCGCAAACGAGCGGAACGAGGTTGGCGAACCACGAAAGATCCCATCTCTCGCCGATCCCCCAAATCCCACGAGAGCCCACCTTGAGCAAGTACGAGCAGCGCAAGCGGCCCCGGCCAGAAGGCCTCAATAAGTGCCGAACCCTCGTCATCTATCTCTCGAGCGATTCCATGCAAAGTGGGTTGATCTGCAATGAGGACTTGAAGTGTTGCCCCTGACTCCATCATGCGCAGTTCGCGAATGCGTGCAGTGGCTGTGAGATGAAAGGCGTCTGCAAGTAAGAGATAAGCATGCTCATCGGGGAATGCGACCACCCCACCCCGACGGATTATTTCGCCAGCTTGAGTGACAGATTCATCATCGAGCAAAAGTGTGTGAGCCATGGCTATCTCCGCACCGCTGATGTCCAACGAGGTCGGTCATTGAAATCGGTGTGCAGTGTAACCTCTATGAAGTCTGGCGATAAGAGGGCTGCAATGGCTAGCCCTTGATCTTCGCCGTGTTCGCAGATAAATGTGCCGCCTTGTTTCAGAAGTCGCGATGCTGCTCTGGCGAAGAGGCCGGGGATTTCTATTCCCGCATCTCCTCCACCCAAGAGAGCCTCGGCTGGTTCAAAGTTACTCACTTCGAAGGGCATTTCTGAGTGCGAGTTCACGTACGGAGGATTTGCTACTGCAATATCAACTTTGCCATTGAGATCTTGGAGCGCGTCAGCCACATCTCCTTGCTTACATTCAATGGATGGAGCCAAGTTCGCGACATTTCGCTTTAACCAAACGAATGCCGATGATTCACGCTCAACAGCAATCACACGCGAACGTGGTGCCTCGGTGGAAATCGAAAGTGCGATCGCACCACTTCCAGATCCAAGATCTACCACGATCGGAGTTCCGGGCATTGATTTGGCAGTATCTATCGCATGCTGAGCGACGAGTTCAGTTTCCGGGCGAGGGATAAGGACACCGGGGCCGACCTCTACCTCGAGGTATCTAAATGGTGCAAGGCCGATGATGTACTGCACTGGTACATGACTACAGCGCGTATCTACGTAGGACCGGAACGAATTCGCTTGCGCCGGTGAGAAATTCTCGTAGGTAAAGATTCGTCCGCGCTCTGTGTCTAGGACATGGGCAGCGATCAATTCGGCATCTACTCGAGGAGAGGCCACGCCAGCATCGCTGAGTTCACGAGTCGCCTCGGCTATTAACTCGCGCACGCTCTCAGCCACGATTAGGACCTACGAGTCTGATCCGTAGCACCCACAGCGGAAAGTTTCGCTGCAGTATCGGCATCAACCAAAGATTGAATGACTGCTTCGAGATCACCGTCGAGCACCGCACTCAGATTGTAAGACTTGAAGTTGGTGCGGTGGTCGCTGATGCGATTTTCTGGAAAGTTATACGTACGAATTCGCTCGCTGCGATCAACAGTTCGAACTTGTGAGCGCCTGGCATCAGATGCTGCCGCATCTTGTGCTTCTTTAGCTGCTGAAAGCAAGCGCGCGCGCATAATACGAAGCGCAGATTCCTTATTCTGAAGTTGGCTCTTCTCGTTCTGACACGAGACCACGATGCCGGTAGGAATATGCGTAAGTCGCACAGCGGAGTCAGTGGTGTTCACGCTCTGACCACCAGGACCGCTCGAGCGATAAACGTCGACACGAAGATCGTTGAGATCTAGCGTCACATCAACTTCTTCCGCTTCAGGCATCACCAGCACGCCAGCAGCCGAAGTATGAATGCGGCCTTGCGATTCGGTTTCCGGAACGCGTTGAACACGATGGACGCCACCTTCGTACTTGAGGCGAGCCCACGGAGCCATGCCTGGTTGAGGTGTTCCCTTGCTCTTCAATGCAATAGAAACATCCTTGTATCCACCCAGATCGCTTTCGGTGACATCGATGACTTCGACCTTCCAACCGACCCGCTCAGCAAAGCGCATATACATACGAAGTAAGTCCCCAGCGAAAAGTGCGGATTCGTCTCCGCCTTCGCCAGCTTTGATTTCAACAATGACGTCACGATCATCATCTGGATCGCGAGGCAGGAGCAGTTCTTGAAGTATGGCTGCTCTGCTTTCCAATAATTCTTGCAGCGCAGGTATTTCCGCTTTGAAGGACTCGTCTTCTGCAGAAAGTTCGCGGGCAGTGTCTAATTCTTCTTCTGCGCTCTTCCATGAGTTATATCCAGCGACAACTGGTCCGAGCTGGGCATAGCGGCGACCAAGTTGGCGAGCGCGCGCTGGGTCACCGTGTACCGCGGGATCAGCTAGCTCGCCTTCAATCTGCGCATACTCGCGAATTAGTTCGAGGGCTGATCCAAAATCGTCGGACATTGGTGACTCCTCTTGTGCGTCTATTTATCTGATAAATAGCAAACGCCGTGTACCCCGCAACTGCGGAGCACACGGCGTCTAGAAAGCTACTTCTTGCCGAAGCGTTGTTCGAACTTAGCCACACGTCCACCAGTATCAAGAATTTTCTGCTTACCGGTGTAGAAGGGGTGACAGGCTGAACATACGTCTGAATGAATCGCGCCACTCTTTGAGGTGGAACGCGTAACGAAAGTTTCGCCGCAGGAGCAGGTCACTTGAGTGCTCACATATTCGGGATGGATCTCTGGCTTCACGAATCTCTCCTACTGTCGGGCGACAAAGTGTCGCGGTGCGCCGGGTCGAAGCAAAGTAGCCACGTGAACCGGAGCGGGTTCAATTCTAACCTGAGCCATTGGCAGGGAGGTAATCGGGCGTTTTACGCTCAATTACGCTCCCCCAAGCGGAGTTGTTACGCCTCGCCGCCAGGTCCCACGGTGGTCTTCTGGATTTGCATCAGGAATTCCACGTTGTTCTTGGTGCCCTTCATCTTCTCGAGGAGCAACTCGAGCGCCTGTTGTGAGTCCAAGGCATGAAGTACGCGGCGAAGTTTCCAGACGATCGCCAACTCCTCGGCGCCCATCAAGATCTCTTCCTTACGCGTGCCCGAACCATCGATGTTCACAGCAGGGAAAATGCGCTTATCTGCAAAACGTCGATCAAGGACAAGCTCAAGGTTTCCGGTGCCCTTGAACTCTTCGAAAATAACTTCGTCCATTCGGGAGCCAGTATCGACCAGAGCGGTTGCCAGAATGGTGAGTGAGCCACCGTCTTCGATGTTGCGCGCTGCACCAAAGAACTTCTTTGGTGGGTAAAGCGCTGCTGAATCAACACCACCGGAGAGGATGCGACCACTTGCGGGAGCCGAGAGGTTGTATGCACGGCCGAGACGAGTGATGGAGTCGAGCAAAATAACAACATCGTGCCCAAGCTCCACCAGGCGCTTTGCTCGTTCAATAGCAAGCTCAGCAACGGTGGTGTGATCTTCGGCAGGACGATCGAAAGTCGAAGCGATGACTTCACCCTTCACGGAGCGTTGCATATCGGTCACTTCTTCAGGGCGTTCGTCCACAAGTACCACCATCAAGTGGCACTCAGGGTTGTTGGTAGTGATGGCATTAGCAATCGCTTGCAACACCATCGTCTTACCAGCCTTTGGTGGTGAAACGATGAGACCGCGTTGTCCCTTACCGATAGGCGAGATCAAATCAATCACTCGAGTGGTAAGAATTGAAGCTTCTGTTTCGAGGCGAAGACGTTGTTGTGGGTAGAGCGGTACGAGCTTAGAGAAATCAACTCGATTACGAGATTGCTCAGGATCAACACCATTAATGGTGTCGAGACGCACTAGTGCGTTGAACTTCTCACGGCGCTCTCCCTCACTTGGTTGGCGGATCGCGCCCGTAACTACATCTCCCTTACGAAGACCGTACCGACGTACTTGCTGTAGTGAGACATACACATCGTTAGGACCAGGAAGGTATCCGCCGGTTCGCACGAATGCATAACTATCGAGCACATCAAGGATGCCAGCTACCGGTAAGAGCACATCGTCTTCAGTGATGACTGGCTCTTCATTGCGATTGCGCATTCGATCGTTACGGTCCCCACGATCGTTGCGGTCGTTACGATCCCCACGGTCGTTACGATCCCCACGGTCATTGCGATCCCCACGATTGCGATTACGGCCGCGACGGTTTCCGCGATCTTCATAATTTCGATTGCCGCCGCGATCATCGCGATCAGAATTTCCTGAATTATCGGCATTGCCATTTGAACTTTCGGAATCCGAATTCTCTTCGCGCACTGCTTCCTTGCGTGCTGGCTTCTCTGCCTTGGGTGGCTTTGCAGCTGCCGCCCGATTCTCGGCTTGCTTAGCCTCAATAGCTGCTACCAGATCGCCCTTACGGAGCTTGGGTGCGCCATCGATCTCAAGTCTGGCTGCTACGGATTGGAGCTCGGGTAGCAGCATGGTGGCGAGCGTGTCGCCCTTCTTCTTTGCGCGAGTGGAATCGCTCACGGGTCCTCATTCATTTTCTATAGATTGGTTTGAGTTTGCTTTGTTGAAGAGATAAGAAACTCAGAATGTGGCTAATAGAGCCAGACAGGGAGAGCGTAGCACTCCGGCCCTGCCGGTCAAATCTGCCGGTCACATTAGTTGTCGAAAACCTGTGGTCCGGCGTGTGAAATAGCCACGTCACGGCTCTCGAAGGTGGTCCCCCCGAAGGCTGCCCAATCGGCACCTTTCTCGGTAGTAAGCAGCAAGACGGTAGGTCCTGCCCCCGAGATAAAAGCAGCATGTCCGGCATCACGCAATTTCTTCATCAGGGCTAGTGAACGTGGCATTGCTTCTCGGCGATACTCCTGATGTAGAAGGTCTTGCGTGGCATCAAAGAGAAACTCTGGGTGATGGGTAAGCGCCTCGACGAGAAGGGCGGCTCGTCCCGCCGAGATAACAGCATCACGATGTGGAATGGACTCCGGAAGCAGACGCCTGGCCTTCGAAGTGGAGAGTGCACTTTGTGGAATAAATGCCACCGCAGAAATTGCAGCGTGCGGTGTAAGGCGCGTGCTCTTTGCGCGTTCGCCGTCCATCCAAGCGATGGTGGCGCCACCATAAAGCGCGGCCGCCACATTATCCGGATGTCCCTCTTGTTTGGTGGCTAGATTCAATAATTCTGCATCTGGCAAACGTTCGCTCCCACTCAGCACGAGTGCGCGGGCAAGCACCAGGCCGCCCACGATGGCCGCCGCAGAAGAACCCAATCCGCGTGAGTGTGGGATTGCATTTGCACACCGAATGGCTAACCCGCGAGGACGGCCACCCATCGCATCAAAGGCTTCATACATCGACTTCACCACGAGGTGCTTAGCATCTCTACGCAATTCTTCAGCGCCTTCGCCAGCTACTTCAACATCTAATCCTTTTTCATCGAGTACTTGAGCGGCGATGACATCGCGAATATCAAGTGCTAAACCCAGAGCATCAAATCCGGGCCCGAGATTTGCACTCGTTGCTGGAATTGAGATGGTGACTGGTTTTGCCTTGAATACAGGCTTAACACTCATCAGAGATTCAATTCTTTGGCAGCTGCTTCAACATCAACTGGAATAATCACCGGGGTGGCTGCTGCATTTCCCTCAAGTGCCCATTGCACATCTTTAAGTCCGTGGCCAGTGACCGTAATGACGATTCGCTTGTTCGTCGGCAACTCGCCAGCATTCTTCTTCTTGATCAATCCAGCTAACCCGGCTGCACTTGCTGGCTCAACAAAGACACCTTCGCGAGATGAAAGAATCCGGTAAGCGCTCAGAATTTCATCGTCAGTGATCATGTCTATTAGACCGCCAGAACTCTTGATGGCATCTACCGCCAAATCCCATGAAGCTGGGTTACCAATTCGAATAGCCGTGGCTATGGTTTCTGGATTCGGGACCACATGCCCGCGTACGAGTGGTGCAGCTCCTTCGGCTTGAAAGCCCCACATTGCTGGCCTGGAGTTTGCCTTACCTGCAACCTCATACTCTTTATAGCCCATCCAATAAGCCGAAATGTTTCCGGCATTTCCCACGGGGAGAGCGTGAATGTCTGGAGCAAAACCTAACGCGTCGACAACTTCAAAGGCGCCCGTCTTTTGACCTTGCAAGCGGAACGGATTGACGGAGTTAACCAGGGCAATTGGATAGTTCTCAGCCAAGCCGCGCGCCAAGTCAAGGCATTGATCAAAATTGCCATCCACTTGAAGAATGCGCGCACCGTGGGCAACGGCTTGAGCCAACTTGCCCATCGCAATCTTGCCTTCCGGGACGAGCACAGCGGATGTCATGCCTGCTTTGGTGGCATATGCCGCTGCGCTTGCACTCGTGTTACCCGTCGAAGCACACACAACTGCCTTTGCGCCATCTTCCGCGGCTTTACTGATTGCCATCGTCATGCCGCGATCCTTGAAAGAACCTGTGGGGTTGCTGCCCTCTACTTTGAGCCATACCTGGTTACCGAGCATCTCGGAGAGCACACACGCATACACAAGTGGAGTCCCACCCTCGAGCAGTGAGACCACTGGAGTCTTATCGGAGACCGGCAACCATTCCCGATACTCCTCGATAACACCACGCCACTGATGCGTCATGCTGCTCCACCAATCACACGAAGGACACTTGCCACATCACGAACAACTTCCATGCTGCGCAAATCGGCCACCGTAGCGGCAAGGTCTGCCTCGCTCGCTAAGTGGCTCACGATAACTAATTCAGCATCATCACCACGACCGCTTTGGCGAACCGTTTGAATAGAAACTGCATGCTTCGCAAAAATCTGCGCTACAGCTGCAAGCACACCGGATCGATCAGAAACC
Source organism: Actinomycetota bacterium (assembly GCA_009702245.1). GTDB lineage: Bacteria > Actinomycetota > Actinomycetes > Nanopelagicales > Nanopelagicaceae. The sequence continues at coordinate 2,075 of WLIL01000032.1, read as the reverse complement.
TCTAGGCGAACGTGGTAGCGGGTCGAAGTATCACTGAGAGGTGCCACCGAACGTTCGGCGTATGCACTCTCTTGTGAGCCGGTGGTATTAGCTGCGCGATTACGGACTACTGCAACAAGATCGCCAAGGACCGCACTTGCTGTAGGTAAACCACCAGCACCGCGGCCGTAGAACATGACCTCGCCAGCGGCGCTTGCCTCAACAAATACTGCATTAAACGCATCGCGTACTGCTGCAAGTGGGTGTGAACGTGGGATCAAAGTAGGGTGCACGCGCACGGCGAGTCGATTATCAGGCAGCAGCTCGGCAATTGCTAAGAGCTTGATGACGTGATTCATCGCATGTGCAGATGCGATGTCGGCAGCGCTTATCTGGGTAATACCTTCGCGTGAAACATCGTCAACAGTTACTCGAGAGTGAAATGCCAAGCTCGCTAAAATTGCCGCTTTTGCTGCCGCATCAAAGGCTTCGATATCGGCAGTGGGATCCGCTTCGGCGTACCCAAGAGCCTGTGCTTCTGCCAAGACCGCTTCAAAGGATGAGCCTTCTTCGTCCATTTTGGTGAGGATGAAGTTGGTAGTGCCGTTAACAATTCCCATGACTCGTGTGATTTGATCCCCGGCGAGGGATTCGCGGATGGGGCGAAGAAGCGGAATGGCACCAGCGACAGAAGCTTCGTAGTAAATATCTACACCATTGTCACGAGCAACTTTAAAAAGTGTCGGCCCATCTTCGGCAAGAAGGGCCTTATTCGCGGTGATGACAGATTTGCCGGACTTAAGTGCGCTCAAAATGAGTGACCGAGCCGGCTCAATGCCGCCTATCAATTCGATGACAATGTCGATCGAAGGATCGTCAACAATGCTTTGCGCATCAGCAGTGAGAACTTCAGCAGGAATATCGCGCGCCTTATCAAGAGATCGCACCGCTACTCGAGTGACCGCTAATTTCACTCCCGTACGGGCCGCAAGGTCTGCCGCTTGCGAATTGGCAAGGCGATAAACGCTTGCACCCACGACACCGCCGCCGAGAAGTCCAACGTTCATAGTGAGATTTGAGGAAGGCATGTCCCTAGCCTTCCATATTCTCGAGGCGAAGGAGATCTTCGTGAGTTTCGCGGCGCACGATTATCCGAGCCTTGCCATCTGACACGGCAACAACCGGGGGGCGTGAAATATGGTTGTAATTGCTCGCCATGCTACGACCGTACGCCCCGGTAACAGGCGTAGCCAAGAGGTCACCAGGCGCGATATCGCTCGGTAAGTCGACATTCTTAATAATGATGTCGCCACTCTCGCAATGCTTGCCCACAACCCGAGATGGTTGCAAAGCAGCAGTGGAGCTTCGGTTGGCGAGGACAACGGTGTACTCGGCGTCGTAAATCGCTGGGCGAATGTTGTCACTCATCCCTCCGTCAACAGCGATATAGGCGCGCGATCCGCCATTTTCGAGAGTGACCGACTTTGTGGTGCCGACTTCATAAAGCGTTGCCATCGATGGCCCTACGATCGCGCGCCCCGGTTCAATAGAAATGTGCGGCACCTTGAGTCCGTGCGCTTCACAAGCCGATGAAACTACGGCGCACATCTTCTTCGCGACTGTGGCTGGGTCCAGTGCCGATTCTCCAGCGAGATATGCAATACCAAATCCACCACCTAAATCTAAGAGAGGAAGTTCTGAATTGCTCTCGTCGCGAATGGTGGCAAGCAATTCGATAATCCGCTTTGCGGCCAACTCGTAGCCATCGGTATCAAAGATTTGCGAACCAATATGTGCATGAAGTCCTTGTAGATCCAAATGTGTGGCCCCACGGACCTGACGAGCAGCTTCGAGTGCCGCGCCGGAGGCAATGCTAAAACCAAACTTCACATCCTCGTGAGCGGTGGCAATGAATTCATGAGTATGAGCTTCGATTCCTGGAGTGGTACGAATGATCACTTTCTGAATCATTCCGCGGGCAGCTGCGGCTTTTTCGACGCGACTAATTTCAACGAATGAATCGATTGCAATGTACTCCACACCGTAGTCCTATGCCTCTTCTATTTCCGCAACGCTTTTGTTATTTCCGTGAAATT
>WLIL01000031.1 GCA_009702245.1 Actinomycetota bacterium | reverse complement strand
GCACCTAATGTGTTGAGTGAAGAAGCTGTCGAAGCAATGGCAAAGGACGGCATCGTCTTTGCCCTGTCAAACCCGGATCCAGAAATTGATCCACTCATTGCACGCAAGCATGCGCGCGTGGTGGCAACTGGTCGCAGCGATTATCCAAATCAAATCAATAACGTACTTGCCTTCCCTGGAATTTTCCGTGGATTGCTCGACGCCGGCGCATCAAAGATCACCGATGAAATGTTGGTAGCGGCCGCGGAGGCAATTGCTGCCTGCGTGAAGCCAGAGCAACTGAATGAGAGCTTCATTGTGCCGAGTGTTTTTGATGCTGCGGTAGCACCTGCTGTCGCAAGTGCTGTCCGAAAGATTGCCGAGGAAGGGTTAAAGAAATGACAGTTGCACCTTCGAGTGTGGTGGGGGCCGATCAGGTCCTCACTGCTGACGCCTTGGAATTCGTGCTCCATCTAGATCGACTCTTCCATGAACGTCGGGACGCACTCCTCGGTGCCCGTCTCACTCGCCGAAAGCAACTGGCCGCTGGGCAGGGCCTGGATTTCCTCTCCGAAACCGCCCATATTCGAAGCGCAGAGTGGCAGGTGGCCAAGGCCCCCGCAGATCTTCTCAATCGCCGGGTGGAGATCACTGGACCTACAGATCCCAAGATGGCAATCAACGCTCTTAACTCGGGAGCTAAGGTCTGGCTTGCTGACCTCGAGGATTCCAATACACCTCATTGGAAGAACGTCGTTGAGGGGCAAGTAGTGCTGCGAGGAGTCGCGCGAAAGAGTCTCTCCTTTACTTCGCCAGAAGGTAAGAATTATGCGCTGAAAGAAGGGCCATTAGCCACGCTCGTGGTGCGCCCACGTGGTTGGCACTTCGATGAAAGACACCTCACAGAGAATGGCCGCCCAGTAGTAGCCGCAATTTTTGATTTCGGGATGCACTTTTTTCATAACGCAAAAGAGCTCATCGCTCGCGGATCCGGACCTTACTTCTATTTGCCAAAGATGGAGAGCCACCTCGAGGCACGGTTGTGGAATGACATTTTTGTTGAAGCACAGAAAGTACTTAGAATTCCACAAGGAACTATTCGTGCAACGGTGCTGATCGAAACTATTCCGGCCGCATTTGAAATGGAAGAGATTCTCTACGAGCTAAAAGATCATATGAGTGGACTTAATGCCGGTCGTTGGGATTACCTATTTTCTATCGTGAAGAATTTCCGAGATGCAGGTGTGAGGTTCGTGCTTCCCGATCGCGCTTCATTGACCATGACAGCGCCTATGATGCGCGCGTATACAGACTTGCTGGTTTCTACGTGTCATAAGCGGGGAGCTTTCGCGATGGGTGGCATGGCCGCCTTCATTCCTAGCCGTAAAGACGAGGCCGTTAACAAGATCGCAATCGAAAAAGTCACCGCTGACAAGAATCGCGAAGTAAACGATGGCTTCGATGGTTCCTGGGTGGCACATCCTGATCTGGTTGCGCTCTGCGCAGATATTTTCACCACAGTGCTGGGAGACCGACCTAACCAAGTGGATCGGCTACGCCCCGAGGTACACGTCACCGCAGCGCAATTGCTCTCCGTAGACCAAACCCCTGGATCAGTGAGCGAAGCGGGATTACATCAGAACATTGATATTGCCTTGCAATACTTGGCCGCTTGGCTCGACGGAAATGGCGCCGCATCAATTCACAATTTGATGGAAGATGCTGCCACCGCAGAGATCTCCCGTTCGCAAATCTGGCAACAAGTGAAGAATGCGGTCACTTATTCAGATACCTCGAGGGTTGCCACGAAAGAATTAGTACAAGAGGCCCTCAACACTGAGGTTGCGCGCCTTCAGGCTGCGGGATTTGACCCAGAGAAATTGGAGGAAGCAGCACAACTCTTCGCACGAGTGTGTCTTGACGACGTATACGTCGACTTCCTCACATTGCCAGCACTCGAGATGATCGACTAAATGAATTGCGATCTCGTTCTTCGTTCTTTACGAGTAGTAACACCAAACGGAGAACGAAGCGCGGCTCTGGCAGTGAGTAATGGAAAGATCGTCGCGGTCTCTGATTTCGACGCACATTTTGATTGCGATCAAGACTTCACACTTTCTGGCGTAATAATGCCGGGCATCGTGGATACTCACGTGCATATCAATGAACCTGGGCGCACAGAGTGGGAAGGCTTCGAGACTGCCACCAAAGCAGCAGCTGCAGGAGGCGTCACTACCGTGATCGATATGCCGCTCAATAGCATTCCTCCCACCACATCAGTTGGAGCGCTCAATACGAAGAAAGACGCAGCGCTTGGAAAAACTTCGGTCGATGTGGGTTTCTGGGGCGGATCTATTCCAGGAAATACTGGAGACCTTATTCCGTTACACAATGCCGGTGTATTCGGATTCAAATGCTTCTTACTTCATTCCGGAGTTGATGAATTTCCAGCAACCACCGAAGTCGAGTTCGCTGAAGCGTTGGAGATCCTCGCGAAAGTTGATGGTCTTATGGTGGTGCACGCAGAAGATGCACATGTTATTGAGGATTCCACTCGCGCGGGATCACGCGATTACCAAGAATTTCTTGCATCGAGGCCAAAGGGTGCGGAGAACGAAGCCATCGCACAAGTCATTCGGGAAGCACGACGCACAGGTGCCCGAGTGCATGTACTACATCTTTCTAGCGGGGATGCTATCCAGATGATTAAAGAAGCGAAGGCCGATGGCGTGCGCATCACTGTTGAAACATGCCCGCACTACCTCTCGCTCACTGCCGAAGAAGTGGCTGATGGTGCAACGCAATTCAAATGTTGTCCACCCATTCGCGAAAAGAAGAACCAAGACGAACTTTGGGACGGTTTACTCTCCGGCGTGATCGACCTAGTCGTCTCAGATCACTCCCCCTGCACGCCAGACCTCAAGGGATTCGAAGAGGGTGACTTTCAAAGCGCCTGGGGAGGTATTTCCTCACTCCAACTTGGACTGCCTCTGCTCTGGACCGCTGGCGCCCCCCGCGGAGCGACTCTCGCCCAGATCTCTCACTGGATGTCGAGGAAACCCGCAGCTCTTGCCGGGCTGAGCCAGAAGGGCGCCATCGAGGTTGGCAGAGATGCCGATCTACTGGAATTCCTTCCAGGCGAAGAATTCACGGTAAATCCGATCGAACTCTTCCACCGCAACCCGGTCTCCCCATACGCCGGCAAAGTTCTCACGGGTGTTGTACAGAAAACCTGGCTTCGTGGGACTCTGATCTATCAAAATGGTGTTCTGACCGGAGTTCCCAGCGGGCAATTCCTCTACCGAGAAGGAAATACTCCATGAGCGATTTTCGTAATCTCACCGACTTAGCTGCCCGCCGTTTTGGATCCGGGGTGATCGCCGCCAACGATGAATTCTTCGCCGAGAAGGAGAGTCTGCTCAACGAAGGAAGGGCCGACTTCCACGGACACACTTTTGGGCATAAAGGTCAGATCTATGACGGTTGGGAGACGCGACGTCGTCGCGAGCCTGGTCATGATTTTGCCATTGTTCGTCTTGGTGCCGCGGGCATCGTACGTGGCGTAGTTATTGATACCGGAAACTTCACTGGCAATTACCCTGAACAAGCATCTGTTGAGGGCACTTCTCTCGAAGGCAATCCCTCTCCCGCAGAAGTGGAAGCCGCAGAGTGGACCACACTTTTGGGACCTGCTGATCTCAAGGGTGATCATGAGAATCTCTTCGAGATTAAAAGTGAACTCCGCTGGACACATATTCGTCTCTCCATCTATCCCGATGGCGGAGTTGCCCGTTTTCGCGTTCATGGAGAAGTCATTCCTGATCCTCGTTGGATTATTGCGCGCCACACCATCGACCTCACTGGCTTAGAAAATGGCGGTGAACTGATCGGCTGCAGTGATGATTTCTATTCATCGTCACGCAATACCCTTCTGCCAGGATTGGCGCGCACGCAAGGCGATGGCTGGGAGAACCGCCGTCGTCGCCATGGGGGAAATGATTGGTTTGCCGTGGCCCTCGCTGTCGAAGGAGTGGTCTCTGCTGTTGAGGTAGACACCACTCACTTCAAAGGAAATGCACCGGGTGAAATTATGGTGACCGCAGATAGCGCTGCCACACTGAAGAAATCACCCGGCAAGGAAGAGTTGGTTGCCAAGCATCGCGTGCAACCCGATACTCCTCATCGCTATGTCGTAAAGAGTGATGTGCCAGTTAATGCAGTGCGCCTTGATGTCTTTCCTGATGGTGGCCTTGGGCGTTTTCGCGTTTGGGGAGTTCCCACACACGCAGGTCTCTCGGCCGTGGCGAAACGTTGGTGGAATTCACTTCCGGAGAGCCATCGCAGCGGGCTCACCCTCTCAAGTGAGATCAAAGATCTGCTGTGAGCTCTCTCGGTAAAGACTTCTTAAAACAGGCAAGCAAACATCTAGGTGAAGTAGATAAGACTCTTGCCGATCGCTACGCGGGCGATTTTGGTGGGCGTCAACCGATACATACCTGCTACGTACCTGCGGATAAATTCTCATCTCGCACGATTCATGAGTGGGGTGAGCATGCTCGCAACACATTAAGTTCACACGCCGGAACACCGGCCGAATTTGCCAGCGTTATTGGCGTCGCAGAAGGCGTGGTTTCTGATTGGTGGCCACGACTGCAAGCAAAGCTAACAAATGAGCCGATTGAAGATTTACGAATTGATTTTGAAGATGGCTATGGCAGGCGTAGCGATCGCGAAGAAGATGAGCACGTTGAGAGTGCACTCGCCTCAATACAATCTCTTACCACTGCTTTCTCTGGATTCCGAATGAAGAGTTTGGAAGCCGTAACGCGCGAACGTGCGCTGCGTACTTTGGATCTCTTTATCTCAGGGCTTGCAAAGCAGGGCGGTGTTCCAAAAAACTTTGTAGTTACGCTTCCAAAAGTTACTTTCGTGGAGCAGGTAGAAGTGATGGTGGACGCTTGCCAGGAACTAGAACATTCGTTAAAACTCAAAGCGGGAACTATTCGATTCGAGATTCAGATCGAAACTACGCAAGCAATTATTGGCCCAAGTGGCAAAGTTGCCGCTGCTCCGATGATTGATGCAGCAAACGGTCGGCTCACAGCGTTTCATTACGGAACATACGACTATTCCGCGGCGGCTGGTATTTCAGCGGCATATCAAACTCTCGATCATCCCGCCGCTGACCTAGCTAAGTCGCTCTTACAAGTAGCCGCAGCCGGTAGCGGAGTACGTCTCTCCGACGGCTCCACCAACATCATTCCGATTGGCAGCAAAAGCGAAGTGCACGCCGCGTGGGCAAATCACTATCGACTCGTGCGCAGATCACTTGAACGAGGCTTTTACCAAGGCTGGGATTTACATGGAGCACAGATCCCCACCCGCATCGCAGCAAATTTCACTTTCTACCGCGAGGGTTTGGCAGCGGCATCCCAACGATTGCGCACCTACCTTGATAAAGCCGAATCCGGCACCATGGACGAACCTGCGACTGCCTTAGCACTTGCTGGATACTTCCTCCGTGGGCTTGACTCCGGCGCCATCACCGATGCCGAGATGAGCGAACTCACTGGTCAGAGCGAAGTGGCCCTGCGCGCACTGGTGAAGCGCCGGGGACAAATTAGCTGATTAGACTGCACCAGTGAACTCTGTACTTGCCGCTTCTTTCGATAGCCAACTCTCTCCGCTTACCCCTTTCTTGCTCTATATGGTTGTTTGGGGTTTGGTCTTCGTCGAAACGGCCCTACTGATTGGTTTCTTTCTTCCCGGGGATTCGATTCTCTTTAGTGCTGGGCTGGTCGCGGCCGCGCGCGAGGATGTAAATATCGTCATTCTGGCAACGGGCGTTTTCTTGGTTGCCTTTCTCGGCGATCAAATTGCCTTTGTGATTGGTCGCCACTTCGGCCGCCCCTATTTAGAGAAAAATCAGAGTCCGAGGCGTGCGAAGCTTGTGGCAAAGAGTGAGAGGTTTTATGAAAAGTACGGCTTCTGGGCCGTAATCATTGCGCGCTACTTGCCGTGGGTGCGCACCTTCGTTCCAGTTATCGCTGGCGTGGGCAAGATGCACTATTACCGATTTCTGATTGCTAACTTGATTGGGGCACTCTCGTGGGGTGTACTCATTACGGTCGCGGGCTTTTATGCGGGCAGTATTCCGGCGGTGAAGAATGCTTCGTATGCCCTTGCTGCACTCTTTATCGGGCTCTCAATTATTTCAACTGTGCGAAGTGGAACTAAGAAGGGCGAGTAACCGCTTCTAACATTTCTTCGAAGCGTTTACTGTTGAAGTCGCTCTCAGCCCGTTCGTACTTTTCCATTCCCCAGGCCCAAAAATCAAAATCTTTTGTGGAGATCGAGGCTTGAATAGATGCCCAAAGCATCCACCCATATTTTGCAAGCAGTGCAAGTAGCCAGGCCCGGGCAAATTTTTCTGGACGGTGCCGTTTGTAATACGCGTCAACAAGTGGTTGCAAATACTCAAATTCCAGTGACGCTTCGGACCAGACATTTCCCAACTCGAAACAAGCGTCGTTATTCCCCGAGTATTCATAATCAATCAGCCATATTTTGGATCCATCATCGATGAAATTGCCGGGAAGAAGATCGTTGTTACACGGGACGGTCCCCTCGTCAAGAACGGCAAGTGCAGCAACAAGCCTTTCTAGATGTGGGAGGTATGAGAGATATCGATCAGGAAGGCGATAACCCTTTTCAAGGACAGTCGCCAAATATCTTTGTTGAATATCAATCATGTTGAAGTCGCGCACAAACGCAGGGGCAGAGTGTAAAACTTGCAAGCTTTGCGCGATACGTGGCAAATTCTCTCGTACGTCGAACGGGCCATAGGTTCGGCCTTCTAGGAAGCCGATAACAAGAACGCCTTCACCAGGTAGATAGTCATGCACGGGAGCGCCTATTCCTACCTCTGCGGCGATCCTCGAATTGCGATACTCACTCTCGCGGTCAATGGCTAGCTCATTTGATTCGTTGCTCGACAGGCGGGCGACGTATCGCCCAGTAGATGTATCAATAGCCAAATTGGTATTTGTGAGGCCACCCGGTAATTCGAATATATTCGAGCGATTTTGTAGGCGTGGAATCTTGTTAAGACGGGCTCCGTAGAGGTCTTCCCAGTCTTGCCCGCCATTGGTCACATAAGCAGGATACATTTTCCTTATGTCAGTGACGAGCCTGCCCAGCCGAGCGAAAATTGTCATTATCGGCGGAGGGGTGGGAGGGACTTCAGTCGCCTTTCACCTCGCAGAACTTGGGGAACGCGATGTGGTGCTACTCGATCGAAGCGACCTCACCAGCGGTTCCACTTTTCACTCTGCCGGTCTGGTGGGACAGCTAAGGGCTGATCCCACTCTGACCAAAATGAACATGCACTCGGTTGATCTTTATCGCCGGCTACAAGAGAGCGAGACACCTCCCAGTTGGCGAGAGTGCGGCAGTATCAAACTGGCGTCTACGCCAGAGCGAATGGAGGAGATCCGTCGTCAGATTGGTTGGGCACGCACCTTTGGGCTCGATCTTCATGAGATTTCGCCAGCCGAAGCACAAGATCTATTCCCACTTATTGACCTCGAGGGTGTGGTGGGTGCCTGTTACTTGCCTTCGGATGGTCAAGTGGATCCATCGCAACTAGCACAAGCAATGGCCACTGGTGCTCGAAAAGCTGGCGTGCACTTCTTCACTCATACGCGCGTGCTTGAGATACGTACGAGCGCTGGACGGGTTTCCAGTGTGGTGACAGATAAAGGTGAGATTGAGTGTGATGTTGTTGTGAACTGCGGCGGTATGTACGCACCATCAATTGCACGAATGGTGGGAGTGCGTGTTCCCATAGTTCCAATGAGTCACCAGTATCTGATTACCGAAAATTTCTTGGATCCAACTGCAAAGCATCTCCCCTCGCTTCGTGATCCGGATAACTTGATCTACTTCCGACAAGAAGTAGGTGGGTTACTCATGGGTGGATATGAAAGAAACTCAAGACCATGGACCGCTGATCACTCACACTTTGATGACATTCCCGCCGACTTCAACGGCCGACTGCTCCCAGAAGAGTGGGATCGCTTCGAAGAGATCGCGGTCAACTCGCAGAAACGTGTTCCCGCAATGGAACGTGTGGGAGTGAAGAATTTCATCAACGGACCTGAGGGATTCACTCCTGATAATGAGTTCTGCTTAGGTGAAACAGAAGTTGGTGGATTCTTCGTAGCTGCTGGTTTTTGTGCGCATGGCATCGCCGGCGCTGGCGGAATTGGGAAAGTTGTTGCTGAGTGGGTTGCCACCGGTGAGCCACAGATGGACCTCTGGCATATGGATATTCGTCGGTTCGGAGCCGCTTATAGATCGCCCTCCTTTACTCTCAAGAGAACGCAAGAGAATTATGAGTCTTACTACGATCTTCACTACCCCGGCGAAGAACGCACGAGTGCCCGACCACTCAAGACCTCACCTGCTTATCCATGGCACGCAGAGCACGGTGCGGTATTCGGCGAGAAATCTGGTTGGGAGCGAGTTAACTACTACAAACATCATGAAACGGACGATCTCCTTAAGCCGTACGGTTGGGCTGGTCATTTCTGGTCTTCGGCAGTAGCCACCGAACATCATGCGACGCGAACTACCGCTGGCCTCTTTGATGAATCGAGTTTCGCGAAGTTCTCCGTTATTGGGGCGCGTGCTGGCGAGTTCCTAAATATCGTTTGTGCAAACCAAGTGGTGCGAGGCGTGGGCAAAGCAACGTATACGCAGGCGCTCACCACAAAAGGTGGGATCGAGTGTGATTTCACCGTGACACAAACCGAAGAGAACGAATTCTTTATTGTCACCGGCACTGCGTTCGGTACACATGATCTCGGTTGGTTGAAGAAGCAGCGACGTGAACTCGGATTTGATGACGTTATTCTTCAAGACGTCACCGGTGCTTTTGCCTGCTTTGGTCTCTGGGGCCCAAATGCGCGCGAGATTTTAGAAAAACTCACGCCGCATGATGTCAGCAATGGAGGTTTCCCGTTTATGGCTTCTCGCGAGATCACCATAGGAGATATTCCAGTACGTGCTACCCGCATTACTTATGTGGGTGAACTTGGTTGGGAGTTTTACGTCTCGACCGAGTTTGGTGCCACGCTGTGGAAATTAATTTTTGAAGCAGGCCAATCTCTAGGGATCATGGCGTGTGGCTATAAGGCAATTGAATCCTTACGGCTCGAGAAGGGTTACCGTGCTTGGGGAGGCGAGATTAATACCGAGACAAATCCATGGGAAGCCGGACTTGGCTTTGCAGTCTCTAAGAAAAAGGATCACTTTCTCGGACGAGAGGCGCTCTTTACGGATAGGGAGAGACAGAGTCGAAAGTTAGTCGCACTCACATTTGATGACGTTCGCAGAGTCCCACTTGGAAACGAACCTATCCGTATCGATGAAGAAATCATTGGGCGTGTAAAGAGCGGTGGGCAGGGTTACACCATCAACAAAGGTATTGGATACGCCTATCTTCCTCTCGAGCACGCTCAACAAGGCGTTAAGGTCGATGTTGAATTCTTTGGCGAATGGGCTTCAGCTGCAGTGTCATGCGAAATACTCTTCGATGCTCAGGGAGAACGACTTAAACGCTAGTCGTTATCGTTCGCATCAATTTCAGCCAACGCAGCTTCAGCTTCAAGTGCTTCTTCTTCAGCACGAGCGGTGTCCAAATTAAGTTCTGTCTCGGCCGCTGAAAAATCTCCAAATCCGTCCGCAATAGTGTTCGCCTCAATCGCGTCTGCTTCAGCTTCGTCTGCAGCACTGTCGGCATCAACTGCAGATTCGGTTGCAGTAGCCAGGTTAGATTCGATGACTTCCATATCTGGCACACCTGCAGCGAGAAGTTCGTCGTACACACTTTGTGCGTCTGCAACTTGTTGCGTTAAATCGTTTGCGATGGTAGTTGCCTCATCTAGTTCCGCGATGAGCGCGGTGATAGTCTCTGAGCTCGCACCAGCAGCGATTGCCTCATCAACTGCAGTTTGTTTTTCGGCAGCAGTGTTAGCTGCATCCCCCGCTAGATCTTCTAGGGCAACAAGCTCGTCAGAGGCTGTACTTACTGCGGCTTCATGCTCTGCGAGCCGGGCTGCGGCAGCAATTTCCAGCACAAGCGCTTGGGCGGCGGCGGCGGCGGCACGATCTGCGAATGCTCGCGCGGTGCTCGCAATAGTAGTTCGGCCGGCTGCTGCTGCTTCCCTTGCTTCAGTACCGGTATCAGACCAGGTATCAGTACCGGTATCAGGATCTGGTTCGACGGTGACCATACCCACAACATCCGTGAGGTCTGCACCCGTGAGGTCTGCACCCGCGAGGTCTGCACCCGTGAGGTCTGCACCCGTGAGGTTCGCATTCGAAAGGTTCGTCATCGAAAGGTTCGCACTCGAAAGGTTCGAATACGAAAGGTCCATACCCGAAAGGTCCATACCCGAAAGGTTCACATTTGTGAAGTTCGCACTTGAGAGGTTCGCATTCGTGAGGGTCGCACCTGAAAGGGTCGCATTCGCAAGTGTCGCACCTGAGAGATTCGCACCCGTCAGGCCCGCACCCGTCAGGGTCGCACCCGCGAAGTCCGCATTCGTCAGGTTCGCACCCGCGAAGTCCGCATTCGTCAGGTCCATACCCGAGAGGTCAACATACGTGAGGTTTGCACCGGAGAGATTCGTATACGTCAGGTTCGCACCTGAGAATGTCGCACCCGTCAGGATCGTATTCGAGAGCGTCGCATCCATCAGGTTCACACCCGTGAAGTCCACACCCGTGAGGTCCCTACCGGTGAGATCCACATTCGAAAGGTTCGCACCCATGAGAGTCGCACCCGTCAGGGTCGCACCCGTCAGGTTCGCATTCGAGAGCGTCGCACCCGTCAGGTTCACACTTGTGAAGTCCGCACTTGTGAAGTCCACACCGGTGAGATCACTACCAGTGAGGTTTGCACTCGTGAGATTTGCACTCGTGAGGTTTGCACCCAAGAGGTTCACTGCCGTGAGGTTCACATTCGAAAGGTTCACATTCGTCAGGTTCGCACCTGAGAAGTTCGCACCTGACAATTCCATACCCGAGAGGTCAACATCCGTGAGGTTCGCACCCGAGAAGTTCGCAAACGTGAGCCGCGCATCCGTCAGGGTCACACCCGAGAGGTCCAATCCCGAGAGGTCCATATTGTCAAGGTCCGCACCCGAGAGGTTCGCACCCGTCAAGGTCGCACCCGTCAAGGTCGCACCCGAAAGGATTGCTTCCGACAGGTTCACATTTGTCAGGTTCGCACCCGAGAGGTTCACAGTCGTCAGGATCACACCGGTCAAGTTCGCACCCGTGAGGTTCGCATTCGTGAGGTTCGCACCCGTGAGGGTCGCACCCGAAAGGTTCCATCCTGAGAGATCCATACCTGTGAAGTCCACACCCGTGAAGTCCACACCTGTGAGATCCATACCCTCGAGATCTACACCCGTGAGGTTTGCACCGCTGAGGTTTGCACCCGTGAGGTTCACACCGGTGAGGTCCATACTCGAAAGGTCTACAAACGAAAGATTCGCACCCGCCAAATTCGCACCCGCGAAGCTCGCACCCGCGAAGCTCGCACTCGTCAAGTTCGCACTCGAGAGGTTCGCACCCGTGAGGGTCGTACCCGAAAGGTCCATTCCCGAAAGGTCCATTCCTGAAAGGTCCACATTCGTGAGGTTTGCACTCGTGAGGTTCGAACCCGTGAGGTTCGCACCTGTGAGGGTCGCACCCGTGAGGTTCGCACCCGAAAGGTCCGATCCCGAGAGAGAGACATTCGTGAGGTTCGCACCAGCGAGGGTCGCATTCGCGAGATTTACACCCGAGAAGTTCGTAGTTGTGAGGTCCACATTCGTGAGGTTCGCACCCGTCAGGTCCACATTTTGAAGGGTCACACCACTCAGGTTCGCATCCGTGAGGTTCGCACCCGTGAGGTTCGCACTGATGAGCTCTACACCCGAGAGATTTGCACCTGAGAAGTTCACATTTGCGAGGACCGCACCTGAGAGGTTCACACCCGTGAGGTCCTTACCCGTGAAGTCCAGACCCATGAGGTTCGTATTTGTGAGGTTCGCCAACGTCAGGGTCACACCCGAAAAGTCCAGACCCGTGAGGTCCATACCCGTGAGGTTTGCACTCGTGAGGTTTGCACCTGTGAGGGTGGCACCTGTGAGGTCCATACCTGAAAGGTCTAGACCATAGAGGTTTGCATTCGAAAGGTTTGCACTCGTCAGGGTCACACCCGTGAGGTCCTTACGCGTGAAGTCCAGACCTGTGAGGTTTGCACTCGTGAGGTTTGCACCTGCGAGGGCCACACCCATGAGGTCCAGACCCGTGAGGTCCAGACCCGTGAGGTTCGTATTTGTGAGGTTCGCCATCGCCAGGGTCACACCCGCGAGGTCCTTACCTGAAAGGTCTAGACCCGTGAGGTTTGCACTCGTGAGGTCTGCACCTGTCAGGGTCACACCCGAAAGGTCCATACCCGAAAGGTCTAGACCCGTGAGGTTTGTACTCGTGAGGTTTGCACCCGTGAGGGTCACACCCGTGAAGCTCGTCATCGAGAGGTCTAGACCCGTGAGGTTTGTACTCGTGAGGTTTGCACCTGTCAGGGTCACACCCATGAGGTCTATACCCGTGAAGTCCAGACCTGTGAGGTTTGCACTCGTGAGGTTTGCATTCGTGAGGGTCGCACCCGAAAGGTCCTTACCTGAAAGGTCTACGCCTGTGAGGTTTGCACTCGTGAGGTTTGCACCTGTGAGGGTCACACCCGAAAGGTCCTTACCTGAAAGGTCTAGACCCCAGAGGTTTGCATTCGAAAGGTTCGCATTCGTCAGGGTCACACCCGTGAGGTCCATAGTCGTGAAGTCCAGACCCGTGAGGTTTGCACTCGTCAGGTTTGCACCTGTCAGGGTCACACCTGTGAGGGTCACACCCTCGAGGTCTAGACCCGTGAGGTTTGCACTCGTGAGGTTTGCACCTGTCAGGGTCACACCCGAAAGGTCCTTACCTGAAAGGTCTAGACCCGTGAGGTTTGCACTCGTGAGGTTTGCACCCGTCAGGGTCACACCCGAAAGGTCCTTACCCGAAAGGTCTAGACCCGTG
>WLIL01000030.1 GCA_009702245.1 Actinomycetota bacterium | reverse complement strand
GGCTCAATAGCGCGGTCCACATGAACAAGGGTTGTTATCGAGGTCAAGAAACAGTGGCGCGTACTTTCAACCTGGGAAAACCACCACGGCGTCTTGTGCAGTTACATCTCGATGGAAGCGTCGTCTCGCTTCCGCCACATTGCACGCCGGTGATGTATCAAGATAAGCAGGTCGGCTTTATTGGTTCTTCAGCGTTGCATCACGAGTTAGGACCAATTGCGCTCGCGGTTATTAAGCGAAATATTCCAGAGGATGCGCTATTACTGGCTGGAGATATCCCAGCTGCCCAAGAGCTGAAGCTCTCTTAACGGACATCATTACTATGACAAACAAGAATCGAGATAGTGCTCTTGAATTTGCCCGTTCACTTACATTAGATCTCGAATCGGTCCTTACGGAAGACTTAGGTGAAACTCTTCCTATCTCATGGCCATGGGCAACCACCAGCGATCAAGCCGGCGAAGAATTTAAACCATCTCATCCCGAAGGATCCGTTTCAGAGCTAGTAGCCCGGCAAATGCGAAACGAAATTAGCGCAGTTGATTTAGTCAATGCGACTTTGCAAAAAATTGATGAGATCGATCCACGTATTCGGGCTTGGACGCATATTTCACATGATGAAGCGATAAAGGCAGCGCAGGACGCGGATCGAAAGAGATTGGCGGGAGTACCGCTAGGACCATTGCACGGAATTCCTATTGGCGTGAAAGATATCGTCGACGTCTTAGGAATGCCCACAAGTGCTGGATCCAAACATCAAGAAGGATTCTTTCCGCTACATGATGCAGGCGCTGTAAGGAAACTGAGGGCTGCTGGCGCGATCATTGTTGGGAAGACAAATACTCATGAGTACGCGTTAGGAGGAACCACACCACCGACAAAAAACCCGTGGTCTAACGAGCGAATTCCTGGGGGATCGTCGGGGGGTTCTGCGGCCGCTGTTGCAAGTGGGCAGATTCGACTTACGGTGGGTACAGATAGCGTCGGATCCATTCGCATTCCATCGAGTATCTGTGGGGTGACGGGCATACGTCCCACGATGGGACGTGTTTCAAGAACGGGAGTGCGACCCCTCACCTGGGCAATGGATACGGTCGGCCCTCTCGGCCGAACTGTGAGCGATGTTGCCGCCGGACTATACGCAATGAGTGGTCATGATGCCCATGATCCATGCGCAAGCTCGGTCCCGGTGCCAAACTTTGGAGACTTAAGTGTAGAGAATCTGCGCGGCACACGAATCGGAATCCCGCGCAGTATGTATGAACCTGCGGAACCAGAGATTCTTTCTGCGGTAGAAAACGCAATAGGTATT
Organism: Actinomycetota bacterium; assembly: GCA_009702245.1. Lineage (GTDB taxonomy): Bacteria > Actinomycetota > Actinomycetes > Nanopelagicales > Nanopelagicaceae. The sequence continues at coordinate 12,193 of WLIL01000030.1, read as the reverse complement.
TTTCGTGAGGCCGGAGCCCACATCATCGAAATTGAAGTTCCTTATGTGGACATCACAACTCCGATCGGCATGGCTATTTTCCTTGCGGAGTCCGCCGAGTATCACCGAAAGCGAATTGATCTTTCTCCACAACTTTTCGATCCCGATACGCTTAATTTTCTTGAGCTTGCGCAGGAAATCCCGGCGACTCTGTATATACGTGCGCTACGCGTCCAACGGCTTATTGCAGAGGCTATTACTAACTTGTTCGATCAAGTAGATGCGATAGTGGTTCCTACCCTGCCTTGCTCCCCAGCAAAATTTGGTACTTTGACAAACGAACTCGTACCGGTGGGAGAAGGCGAACTCACTCTCGCCCAGGCGCATTTACGAAATAATTTGCCATTTGCTTTGGCAGGAGTACCAGCAAGTAGCCAACCTTGTGGTTTTGATCGCTTTGGTTTACCGATCGGACTCTCGATTGTGTCTTCGCCATTTAACGAGGCTCAAATCTTGAAACTTATGCAATTCTTCGAATCTGCAACGGATTGGCACGAGAGAAAACCCAATTTCTAAAAGTTCTTACTAGCGATGAAATGGAGACTTGATGAAGATAGTTCGCACTCGAGAGATGGAATGGCAAAATGGTTGGGACGTCATCTCCATGATGCCAGATAACTATAAAGAGAATTTGGGTCCCGCAGATCAGTTGGAAGCTGCATATTCCAAGTACCTTCAGAAGAATCTATCGATCGATCCCACCACAACTTTTCGCGGAGATTTTGTTGACTTACAACCGGGATTTGCAGACCTTACAGACGCTTATCACGACAGTGTGGAGGAGTGTTTTTTCATATCTGGCGATTGCACTTTAAGCGGTGAGCAAATTTTCTATAGTAATCACTACTTTTGGCGTCCTCCTGGTTTTATTCATGCGGCTACCAGTGTCACTGGATTTAAGGCTTTACTTTTCTCGCACGGCGAAGATGAATCTGAAGGAAGCGGTGCTGCATCGCGAGTAATTAGACCCTCTGAATTAGCTGGTACCAATGCTTTGACAGCTGATTATGCGTCTGCACTTGGGCCACGAGGTTGGGTCAAAGTAGATACAGAAACACTTCCTTGGCTTACTTCGGAAGAATTCAATGTTAAGTATCCCGAGTTAAACGGATTTAGCTTAGGCGCTCTTTCAATAAAGATACTTTCAATAAATCCTCAGACGCTTGCGATGAGCGCTTTGCTGAAGTTCCCCGAGGGTTACCGTTTACCAGCCGGTAACTGGGGGGCAGGTTTTCGAGCATTCATTCTCGATGGCGAATTAGCGGTTTCTGGAGAATCCATGGAGTCCGAGACCTGGTTTGAGACGTCGAAGGGCGAAGCTCATCAAGGCGTGGCCACCAAGGCTGGAGCCCTCATCTTTGCAAAGATCAGCGGAGATTCTAAGAAATAAGGGTTCCGGCAAATATTTGCCAGGCAAGTGCTGACTTAGCAACTAAGCTCAACACGATGTAGACGCGTTCTCCGCGTAGGTAATTGCTCCACTTTCCGCGACCTCGATATTGCAGTAGTTGCACGGCGGCAAACGAGTTGAAGAACGCAAAGAGTGAGATAACAATTCCGTAAACAAAACCAGGGGCCGAAACATCGCTTGAGGAACCAGGGGCGATCACATATATCGCGACCGCAATCCAAGGAACTATCCCGGTGATGCATCCGAAGATAAAGGGGAGCCACTCACCATTACCGGGCTGCGCATACTTTTCTTGCAACCATCCAAAGAGAATCATGGACGCATTAACTCCGAAGATTGCTAAGAGGGCTGTGACATCGGTGATACCGCAGATCTGCGATATTAAAACGATCATTACAGATGAGCTAACGGAGTATTCAATCCAGCGGAAGTTATTTCGCTTAGCTGCTAACCCAGCCGCATAACGCGGGAAGAATTGTGGACTGGCAACAACAAAGTGTGCAAGCGCTGAAATCCCTAAGAAGAGAGCAACTGCTGGGCCTACGAGCACGCTGAATATGGTGACTGGCGCGGCAAAGGTAGATCCAGGAGGTCCCGACATGTACGTTGCGTTCACAGACAGCGAGAAATCGTTTGAAAGTGAAATGACGGCAATCATTTGCAGGAGATGGAAGATTCCAGCGATGAGGTTAAACCGACGAAGGCGCAATGCGCTCAATTCCTTTGCCATATCCACTCTTTCCGTTAAGTTGACTCTGAGATTAGTAGACCAATGCCTGAACTGCTGGTTGAAGTATTTCTTCAACGAAGCCACTAGCGCCTCGGATCTCGACTCCGGGAAGAAGATCTTTTTGAGCGAGATTACGTCGGCCTAAGCATTGGGTGCAGGCGGTGAGTCGCCCCCCGGTTCGTACCGCATCAATTAATTGATCAAAAGGTGCGCTCTGCTCTAATTCAATTCCCGCGGCAAATCCTGGTGTTGCTAGGCGCACCGCGTCACCGGTGAGCCAGAGTGAGACTGCTGCACCGCTAGCCAAGGCGGTGGCGCACACGTTGAGAGCCTGTGACATCTTCTCGGCCTCGACCGTGGTCAATTTCAAAACAAGCGTTGCCATGAGTGCACTCTACGACCCTCTAGGCTGTGTACGTGGCATTCGAGATTCCAGCAGACCTGCATCCAGACCTCCTCCCGCTTTCGTGGCTCCTTGGAACTTGGCGTGGCCGTGGCCATGGGGAGTACCCCGGCATTGCGCCCTTCGAGTTCGCCCAAGAGGTGGTCTTTGGCCATGACACCAGGCCCTTCCTGACGTACTACTCACGGGCCTGGATCGTGGATGCTGATGGTGAAATTCTCAGACCAGCCGGAAGTGAAACAGGATTTTGGCGTCCCAAGCCCAACAACACTTTGGAAGTAGTGCTCTCTCATGCAACAGGCATCTCTGAAGGCTGGGTAGGTCGCTATGACGGGGCGAAGATTCAGTTAGCCATGGATCATGCGTACTCGGCGCCGAGTGCGAAAACTGTCACCGAAGGACATCGTCTTTATGGGCTCGTTGAAGGTGAACTCTTCTTTGCTTACGACATGGGAACACCAGAGCATGAGTTGCAACCGCACCTCTGGGCCACTCTTCCGCGCGCATAGCTGATCATGATTGAACTTGCGCATTACATTCGTAATAGTTTTGTGGAATCAATTCATTATGGATCGATGGCGATCTTTGATGGAAGTAAAATTACTGCGTTTGGGGATATAGATTCTGAAATATTCCCGCGGTCGGCAACCAAGCCTCTTCAGGCAAGTGCGATGGTGCGTCTCGGATTAGATCTACCTGATCGGCTCCTGGCTTTGAGTTGCGCGAGCCACTCTGGTAGCGAGGTGCATCGCCGGGCCGCTAAGGAAATCTTAAATTCTGTTCGATTAGATGTTGATTCACTTCAATGCCCCACAGATCGTCCCTACGGTGATGCGGAGCGACGTGCTTACGGAGACCAGCAACCGGCACGTGACGTGCATAACTGCAGCGGGAAGCATGCATCGATGATTGCCACATCTGTTATCAACGGTTGGGACATCAATACTTACCGAGATCCAGTTCACCCGTTGCAAATCGAGATTAAGAAGGAGTACCTCGACGCTTCGGGAACAACTTCGACGCATGTTGCTGTAGACGGTTGCGGTGCCCCCATCTTCTCAATGTCGCTCAAGGGGCTCGCAAAGGCATCAAGTGCGGTAGCCACTGGCAGTACCCCGGCACGCGCTCGAGTCTTTGAAGCAATGCGCGCTTTTCCAGAGATGGTGGGTGGTGAGAAGCGCTTCACGACTGAAGCCATGCGCCTCATTCCTGGGCTCATGGTGAAGGAAGGCGCTGAAGGCGTGGAGATTGCGGCGCTTGCCGATGGGCGATCCGTGGCCTTCAAAGTGAGTGATGGCTCGATGCGTGCCATTCCTGTAGTGCTGATTGCGGCGCTCTCTCGAATCGGTGTGGATGTCTCGACACTTCACGAGTTGGCCCATACCCCAGTTCTAGGTGGCGGTCTCAAAGTCGGCGAGATCATCGCAGCGATTGGTTAGAGTAGTCACATGAATCTTCTCAACATTGGTTCCTCAATTACTGGAATTCTTTCCTTGCTGCTCTTAGTGGGAAACATTATTGCGTTGGTACATGTGATTAAAACTCGACCCGATGCTTTTGTTGCTGCAAGCAAACAGAGTAAGAAGTTTTGGCTTTGGCTGATCATTGGTTCACTGGTTGCGACGCAGATATTTGGGCTCTTTAGCATGCTCGGGATTGTGGGCATCATTGCGGTGATTGTTTATCTCGTCGACGTGAAACCAGCGATTAACGAGATCCTCAGGCGCCCACGCTACTAGGCCTGGCACATCAATCGGGTGCGATCGCGCTCCACTCAATTGTCAGTTCGCCTTCGCGGTGTTGCTTATTGACGATAGGCCAGGAGTCACGAAGCGAGTTGACGGCTGCTCGCCATCTTTGACTGGGACCAAAGACGCGGTAACCCGAATGAGAATCCCACGACTTCGATAGGTCCTGCAGGAATGTGTGGATGCGATTCCCGGGTGTATTTCGATGGATCAAAAATTTAGGTAATCGCTCAGCTACTTCTGCCGGGTTATCTAATCCATGTAATCGCACACCCAGAGAGAGAGTTAGGGGTCTTAAATTATCGAGTTCTATCCAGGTGGCACGACGGCCAATCTCGTCACACGTACCTTCGATGATGCGACCATTCGGTGCCAGTCTCGCTTGCATCATGGCCCAGTACTTTGTTACTTCAGATTCGTCATACTGCCGCAACACGTTAAATGCCCTGATAATCAAAGGTTTTTGGGATGTGGGAACTTCAAATCCACCAAGTTGGAAATTAATATGCGGTTGTGCGCTTTGGTTCGCTATTTTCACTCGCTCAGGATCAATCTCAAGTCCGACAAATTCTAGATCTGCATATTTTGTTCGTAAACGCGCAGCCATCTCTAACGTCGTGATTGAAGTTGCTCCAAAACCGAGATCGACAACTAGCGAGTGAGTATTTCTGCGTAATAAATCTTCATAACGCCAGAGCATCCAACGGTCGACTCTGCGCAAACGGTTTGGATTTGTAGTGCCCCGAGTGATGTTTCCTATTGGTTTACCCACAAATTACGCTTTTCGGTAAACCTTATGTTGGGCAGCTTGTGCAAGAGGACGAACGACAAGCAAGTCGATGTTCACATGCGCAGGTAGCGTGACAGTCCATTTGACGATGTCGGCGATATCTTCGGCGGTCAGTGGTTTTTCGACGCCTTGATATACCTTGGCTGCTTTCTCCTTATCCCCACCAAATCGTGTCACTGCAAATTCGTCGGTCTTCACCATGCCCGGCGCAATTTCACTGATGCGCACTGGGAGACCGTTGAGTTCAAGACGTAAAGTTCCAGCGACTGCAGCAAGTGCATGTTTAGCGGCCGCGTAACTTCCACCATTTTCATAGACCACTCTTCCGGCAGTGGAACCCATGATCACGATGTGACCATTTCCCGATGCGATGAGCGCAGGGAGAAAAGCTTTGATGGTTCGTACGGTGCCCAACACATTCACGTCGTAGGCCTTCTCCCAAGATGCAAGACTTGCATTGCCTACTTCTTCGGCATCGAAGGCTCCACCAGCGTTGGCCACGAGGACATCGAGAGTTTCAAATTGCGCAGCCAAATCTTCCACGCTGGTATCGCTGGTCACATCGAGATGGTGGCCTATGACGCCAGAGAGGTCGGCAAGGCGATCTTCGCGTCGGGCGGCTCCGTGGACTTCATATCCGGCCGAGGAGAGGGCTAAAGCGGTGGCGGCGCCAATTCCGCTACTGGCCCCTGTGACTAACGCGCGTCTTGCTGAAGGGTTTGAACTCATAGAGGGGATTCTGCCCTGACCGACTCGCGTAAGCGAGTTCGATGAGTCATCCTTAGTAGGTGTTCTCCGTTGCCATGCTCATGATCCACACCTCCCCGCTCGAACAACCGGGCACTGGGGACGCTGGTGGCATGAACGTTTATGTGGTCGAAAGCGCCAAGCGGATGGCTGCTACTGGCGTCAAAGTGGACATTTTTACCCGCGCTACCTCCTCAACCCTGCCAGCCACGGTGGAGATCGCCGATGGCGTTGAAGTCCATCATTTGGTTGCTGGGCCCTACCAAGGTTTGGCAAAGGAAGATCTTCCAGGGCAATTCTGTGCGCTGAGTGCTGCCCTCATGCGCGAAGAGGCTTTGCGCTCTCAAGGACATTATCGGCTCATTCATTCGCACTATTGGCTCTCTGGCCAAGTGGGCTGGGTAGCTGCAGAACGATGGAATGTTCCGCTTGTACACACCATGCATACCATGGCAAAAGTAAAGAATGCCGCACTTGCTGAAGGCGATGTACCTGAACCCAGTGGACGTGCAATTGGTGAAGAGCAAGTTGTTGCAGCTTCGGATGCTTTGATTGCAAATACTGAAGCTGAGGCTGCATCTCTAGTGGGTCTTTACTCCGCCGATCCGCAGAAGGTTCATGTCGTGTCGCCAGGTGTAGACCTTGAAATGTTTACTCCGGGAAATAAGAAGAGTGCAAGAAAGTTGTTGGGTGTTCGTGAGGATGCGATCTTGCTCAGCTTCGTAGGGCGGATTCAACCGCATAAAGGTCCAGATACATTAATTAGAGCTGCCGCAGAAATGATAAAGATTGAACCAAACCTTCGTTCACGTTTAGAAATTGCAATAGTAGGCGGGGCAAGCGGAAGTACGACGGAGCCTTCAAAGCTCCGGGAACTTGCTGCGTGGCTTGGCATAAGCGACATGATCCGCTTTGTAGAACCCACTGATCGTTCACACCTTCCCGAGTGGTATCGCGCGTCAGATATCGTCGTAGTACCAAGCCATAGTGAATCTTTTGGATTAGTTGCATTAGAGGCGCAAGCGTGTGGCACCCCAGTTGTGGCGACTGCGGTTGGTGGGCTTCGGACCGCAATCCGTGATGGCATTTCCGGACTCCTGGTAGATGGCCACGATCCCAAGTCGTGGGCAAGCGTGCTCTATCGCCTCGCTATCGAAGAAGATCGTCGTATTGAATTGGGACGAGGCGCTCTCGAGCATGCCAGTCACTTTGGTTGGCAAGCCACGGCTGAAAAGATGCTCGCAGTTTATGATTCGCTGCTATCGGGCAGTGCAGAAGTACGATCGTTCGCGTGAACTGATGAGCGCTGCAGATCTGACTTTGCTATTTGAGAGACATTGCACAGATGTCGGGATTGCATTTGAACGAGTAGATGATTCGACTTTTATTGCAACTCTTAAAGGTGAACAGAAGTTAGCCATTACGGTGGCGTTTAAAATGGGGACCTACGCGCTCGCGGTGAATGTGTTTGTGATGAGAAAACCCGATGAGAACGTCGAACTTGTTCACCGATATTTGCTCGAAACCAATCTCAAGATTTTCGGACTCTCATACGCTGTAAACCACCTGGGTGATATTTACTTGACCGGACGCCTGCCATTAACGCTTAATGAGGACGATCTTGACCGCCTCTTTGGCGCAGTACTCCGCTATGCGGATGAGAGCTTTAACAAGTTGGTAGAACTTGGATTCGAAAGCGCCATACGTCGCGAGTGGGCCTGGCGTGAGTCTCGCGGGGAATCTCTTGAAAATCTCCAAGCTTTTGCCCACATGATTGGAGAGTGACCTGCCAATATCTGGCAGGCTAGTGCCATGACCTCCACATTGATCTTGCTCCGACACGGCCAAAGCGATTGGAATGCCAAGAATCTCTTCACAGGATGGGTCGATGTCGCACTCACCTCGCTCGGTGAGCAAGAGGCCAAACGTGGTGGTGAGTTACTTGTAGAACGTGGGCTCCTTCCGGACGTGGTGCACACATCGCTATTGCGTCGAGCCATCGCTACTTCACAGATTGCGCTAGAAGCTTGCGATCGTCAGTGGATTCCAGTGCGTCGCGACTGGCGGCTTAACGAACGTCATTACGGAGCATTGCAAGGCAAGGATAAGAAAGAAACTCTCGCAACGTACGGTGAAGAGCAATTTGCGTTGTGGCGTCGCTCGTTCGATGTGCCACCACCACCCATTGATGATGCTGATCCTTATAGCCAGGCGAATGATCCTCGCTATGCAAATATTCCCAGCGGTCAACTACCGCGCACCGAATGTCTTTCAGATGTAGTGAAGCGTTTGCTTCCCTATTGGAATGAAAACATTACTCCCGACTTAAAGAGTGGAAAAATTGTGCTCGTCGTAGCTCATGGCAATTCACTTCGTGCACTTGTAAAACATTTAGACGGAATTTCGAACGAAGATATAGCGGGGCTGAACATCCCAACCGGCATACCGTTGCTCTACTCACTTAATGACGATCTCACACCAATCAAATGCGGTGGAGAGTATCTAGATGTAGAAGCGGCTAACGCAGCAATCGAAGCTGTTGCTAACCAGGGCAAACATTAAGGCAGATTTCCGAGTTAGTTCTTAGGCGCCGCGAACTCTCCGGTGACCGAGTAGTAGAGACGCCTAGCAACCGATACCGCGTGGTCAGCAAAGCGCTCGTAATAGCGACCGATCAAAGTAACGTCGATCGCAGTTTCAATTCCATGGGGCCATGCTGGATCAAGAAGGGTGATGAAGAGTTGACGATGAAGGCGATCCATTTGATCATCGTCGCGGTCAACTTGGAGCGCACCTTCGATATCCCGATCCCGGATCACAAGCGCAGTCTTATTTACCAGGTCGCTGGCTACTCGACTCATTTCAAGAATGGTCATTTGTAGTTCAACGGGAATAGCACAAGCCGGGAAACGCATGCGCGCGGCCTTGGCAATATGTGCCGCAAGGTCGCCCATGCGTTCCAGGTCTGCACTCATGCGAAGTGAGGTGACTAAGACACGGAGATCGCTTGCTACTGGGGCTTGCCTGGCCATGAGATCAACAGTGCGATTATCTAACTCATGTTGCACAGTATCGATGGCGGCATCCGCGGCGATCACTTCCTCTGCCAAAGCACGATCGGACTCAAGGAGTGCCTTGGAGGCGCGCACGATGGCGTTATCCACCATGGCAGCCATTGAAACGAGGGTGGCACTTACAGCATCTAGATCGTCATGATAGGCATCGCGCATGAGCCCAGATTATCCTGCGCAAAGCGCCTAAACGCCCATTTATCTGAACATCTCGTAACTTTTTGATGAACAGGAGGTGAGGAGAGACTCTATGTCGAATTCCCGCGGTAGAGCGATCTACGATGGGCACATGGCGCGATTGTTTGGTAGGGCGGTCGAGCAAGTTCCCGCGACTCCAGATCTTCGTCTCTCTACCGTGGTGAGCCGAATCCTTTCCCTGGTCCCTGAGAGTGCCCTGATCATTGCACCTGGCGAGAAAGTCCTGCTGGCAAGTGCTTCGGCCCGATCACTTGGAATCGTGCGTGATGAGAAACTCGTGGGTGAAGAGTTGGTGGCCTTAGTGCGCCATGCGCGAAAAGGGTTTGAACTCGTGGAGTCTCGTGTTGAGTTCAAACGTGGACGGCTGAGCTCCGGAACATTTGAATTGCTCGTGCGCGCCCTGCTCATTCCTGAGCTTGGTAGCGGATCAGTTTTGGTGCTCATTGCCGACGAGAGTGAATCCCGACTGGTCGATGAAGTACGCCGCGACTTTGTGGCAAATATTTCGCACGAATTAAAGACTCCGATCGGTGCGCTCTCGATCCTGGCTGAAGCGGTCGTGGAGGCAAGTGATGATCCGGATGCAGTCAAACGATTTGCGGAACGGATGGGCATGGAAGCAGTGCGGCTGGGGGATCTAGTACAAGAAATTATCGATCTCTCAAGACTTCAAAGCCAAGATCCTCTAGCCCATGCGAGTTTGGTGCAATTAGAAAATGTAATGAGCATGGCGCTTGATAGGACTAAGTTATCGGCCCAAAAACGAGATATCACAGTGGTGCCATCAAGTGCAGGCGGGTTGGCAGTGATGGGAAATCAAGAGCAACTCACGACTGCACTCACGAATCTCATTAATAATGCAATTGCTTATAGTCCGGATCATACGAGTGTCGGTATCGGCATTGAATCTCAAGCCGACATTGTAGAAATCTCAGTAAGTGATCAAGGAATCGGTATTTCAGAAGCTGATATTGAACGAATCTTCGAACGATTCTACAGAGTTGATCCTGCACGTTCTAGAGCAACTGGTGGTACCGGCTTAGGTTTGGCCATCGTAAAACACATTGTGACTAATCATGGTGGAGATATACGCGTCTGGAGCCTTGAAGGCTCTGGAAGTACTTTTACTCTTCGCCTCCCACTCGCAAGCAATAGTCAGGAATCTGAATGACACGCATCCTTGTAGTAGAAGATGAAGCCTCGTTCTCAGAAGCACTTGCGTACTTATTAACAAAAGAGGGTTTTGAAGTCTCAGTCGCCGAGAATGGGGCAGATGCCATTACCGAATTTGCTCGTAACGGTGCGGATCTCGTGTTGCTGGACCTTATGCTTCCAGGTCTTTCGGGGGTCGAAGTGTGCAGGCAGATCAGGAGTTACTCCCAAGTTCCTATCATCATGCTCACTGCAAAAGATGACGAAGTAGATAAAGTCGTTGGCCTTGAAATCGGTGCAGATGATTACGTCACCAAGCCATACAAATCGCGTGAACTAGTCGCCCGAATCCGTGCGGTGCTTCGTCGCCAAGGAAATAGCGAAGAAGTTTCCGAGAATGTCCTCAGCGCTGGAGGGGTGAGTATGGACGTCGAACGGCACATGGTCTCGGTGCGCGGTGCCAATGTGGCATTGCCACTCAAGGAATTCGAACTTCTAGAGATGCTTCTTCGAAATGCCGGAAGAGTCCTTACTCGTGGGCAGCTGATTGATCGTATTTGGGGAAGCAATTACGTAGGCGATACCAAGACGCTAGACGTTCACATCAAACGAATTCGCGCGAAGATTGAAGAGGATCCAGCTGATCCAAGCATTATTACAACAGTGCGTGGGCTGGGATATAAGTACGAGTCCTAAGACTTGGGAGCAGTAACTCCTGCGAACTCTTCGCTGTTCTCGCGGACGAGTGCAGTCACTGTCAGGTCACCGGCGATTTCAAATGAGAATGTCACAGTTACATTCGCACCAGGTTTTACTCCCAATGCAGTGACAACAGCAGATGCATTTGACGCTGGACCAGAGAAGTTGACAGGTGCATTCACTTGCAATGTGGGTGCTGCCGGAGTCAAAGTTGCAGCTTTGTTGTTGATGATGACTCCAGTAAGTCGATCTGGTGCACCAAAAGTTGTGGTGGTGACATCGCTTGGATCAACCAAGGTCGCCGAGAGGATTCCATCGCCTGCGGCATCGGCTACGACAACAACATTTCGTACCTGAATTGAGGAACTCTCACCTTGCACGCCGTCTGTGGGCGTGTAGAGCTGCGCGGTTTGCGCGTTCTGTCCAGCACCGCAAGCGGTGAGCAAAAGTAACGATGAAACGAGGACGAGGGCGCGCATGCTTTTCACTGACTACTCCTTTTAAGGGGCCAAGCGGGAGCTTCGCCTTCGGTACAGGAAGCAAGGTTACCGGAGCAGAAGCAAGGCTTTATGTCAACCCCGATTTGAGTCGATGAAACCACCCCTGACCTGCAGAAACGCGTTAGATCCCAATTCGAAACGAGGGGTTTTGGCTGGTAGAATTGAGCTACACCGGAAGATTTTCAGTGGCACCTCAGTGTTACGTTCGAAAGGCCCATGAATGACTTTCAAAGTCGGCGAAACCGTTGTTTATCCCCATCACGGAGCAGCTCTAATCGAGGCTATCGAGACCCGCACCATCAAAGGCGAGGAGAAGCTTTACCTCGTTCTTAAGGTGGCCCAAGGAGATCTCACCGTACGGGTGCCGGCTGAAAATGTTGATCTTGTTGGTGTTCGCGATGTAGTGGGCAAGGAAGGCCTGGAGAAAGTTTTCTCAGTGCTTCGCCAGCCATACACCGAAGAACCCACCAACTGGTCACGCCGCTACAAGGCCAATCTTGAGAAGCTTGCTTCCGGCGATGTCATTAAGGTTGCCGAAGTTGTTCGTGATCTTTTTCGTCGCGATAAGGAGAAGGGACTCTCCGCCGGAGAGAAGCGCATGCTTGCAAAGGCACGCCAGATCCTGATCAGCGAACTTGCCCTCGCCGAAAAGACAGATGAACTCAAGGCGGAGTCAATTCTCGACGAGGTTCTCGCCTCTTAATC
>WLIL01000003.1 GCA_009702245.1 Actinomycetota bacterium | reverse complement strand
GGGTTCATGCACTTCGATGAACTCGCCGCTAGGAAGCATCACTAGGCGACCGCTCTCGCGACCATGAAGGACGGTATCCCGATCCTTGTGTTGCAGACCGAGGCAGATTCGCTTAGTCACAAAATATGCGATCGGAGGTAACACAAAGACTCCGATGCGCGAGAACCACATAATCTGATTGATGGAGAGACCAAAGTGGGTGGCCAGAAGGTCATTTCCACCATTGATTAACGTGACCATGGTGAACGTAAGTGCCATGGCACCGACCGCGGTGCGAGTGGGTGCGTTGCGAGGGCGTTCAAGGAGATGGTGTTCCCGCTTGTCGCCGGTGACCCAGGATTCTATGAATGGCCAGAGCGCAAGCCCAGTGAACATAATTCCAGGAACAATCAAGCCTGGAATCAGAATGTTCCAGGACACGGTATGACCGAATGCGTGAGTCTCCCAGTTAGGAGCCATTCGAACCAAACCATCAAGCCAGCCCATGTACCAGTCTGGTTGTGAACCAGCAGAGATCTGAGATGGGTTGTAGGGACCGTAGAGCCAGATCGGGTTGATGGAAGCAACTGCACCCAAGAAAGTGGTGATTCCAAAGACAATGAAGAAGAAGCCGCCAGCCTTGGCCATGTACACCGGCAACAGCGGAAAACCCACGACATTCTTTTCTGTGCGGCCGGGACCGGGGTATTGGGTGTGCTTCTGGAACCAGACCAGGAGTACGTGAGCGGTGATAAGGGCAAGAATGATTCCCGGCACAAGTAACACGTGAATGGTGTAAATACGGGAGATAAAAATTGTTCCAGGAAATCCTCCGCCAAAGAGAAAAAACGCTACATAGGTGCCGACGAGCGGAACGGCTTGAATAATTGCTTCGGCAATACGAATGCCGGTGCCCGAAAGAAGATCGTCTGGGAGTGAATAACCCAAGAAGCCTTCAACGATGCCGAGGGTAAGTAAGCCAACGCCGATGATCCAGTTAAACTCACGAGGTTTTCTGTACGCTCCAGTGAAGAAGACGCGCATCATGTGTACCACCATGGCTGCAAGGAAAATAAGTGCTGACCAGTGATGGACTTGGCGCATCAACATGCCACCGCGTACGTCGAAAGACATATCAACAGTGGATGCATATGCCTGCGACATCGAAAGACCACTGAGGGGCGCGTAATTTCCTTGGTAAATAATTTCTTCTTGCGAAGGCACGAAAAAGAAGGTGAGGAAGGTGCCGGAAAGAAGCAAGATGACGAAGGAGTACATCGCCACTTCTCCGAGCATGAATGACCAATGGTCGGGGAATACCTTGCCGAGGTTCTTCTTCAGAGCCCGTCCGGCTCCCGTGCGTTCGTCTACGAAGTTAGCAACGCTCCCACCGATACGCTTGCCTGTTGTCATGATGAACGCTCCCAAAAGCTAGGTCCGACAGGTTCCGTAAAGCCTTGCTTGGCGATCAGGTATCCCTCTGAATCGACCGTAATTGCCAATTGTGGAAGTGGGCGGGCGGCTGGCCCGAAGATCACTTGTGCGCCCGTTTCAACATCGAAAGTTGATTGATGGCATGGACAGAGCAAATGGTGAGTTTGTTGTTCATAGAGCCCAACAGCGCACCCCATGTGTGAACAAATTTTCGAGAAGGCGATGATGCCTTCGTGAACCCAATCTTTGCGGTCCGCCGGGAGATTGAAGTCCTCTGGGCGAAGACGCACAAGGATCACCGGGTCCTTCACCATGTCATTAAGAGTGAGCTCGCTACCCTCGGGCATCTCGGGAAGAATGTGTGCCACTGCGCCGACTTGTATATCACTGGCTTTCAATGGCTTTCCGTCTGGATCAGTGACGAGCCTTCGGCCAGCCTCCCAGTTAGTGGTTTCTAATTGTTTGCCAGGAAGAGGTCCCAAATCTCTCAGCAAAAGAATCGGGGTGAGAGTAACTAAGCCCATTGATCCAAGAAGCGTTCGCTTGATGAGAGAGCGACGTCCCAGACCAGCAGCCTCTGCCCCCTCGCGAAAGACTTCGATAACTCCTTGGCGATCTTCATCACTTGAACGGAGCTCATGACGGTCCTGAATTACTTCGTGATCTGGCATCAACGTTTTAGCCCAATGCACAGCGCCCGCGCCGATGAGAAAGAGTGAAAGTGCCAAGGTCATTCCAAGAGCAAGTTGCTGTGCCTGCGTAGAGCCAAAGAGTGGGATAAAAATGAAGGCATCTTTTTCAATGCCCACAAAGGAAGCGACAAATGCAACGGTGCTCACCGCCGAAAGCGCAAAGAGGATGGCTACTTGCCGCTCCGCCTTCTTTGCAGCTCGCGGTTCAGTGTCGGCCCGGCGGTAAACATGGGGAGGAAGACCCGGATCAGCCAATGGAGAGAGCGCTGTTGAACTCTGGTGACCCGAACTCTCGTGTCCGCTATGTGTATCGCTCATTTAGATTTCGCTCCTAGCCAGACAGAAACTCCAATAAGTAAACCAAGTCCCAGTACCCACGCGACTAGACCTTCAGTAACGGGACCCACTTTGCCGAGCGAGAATCCGCCTTGACCCTTTTCCGCTTCGATTCCCTTAAGGAACTTAATCATGGAAAGTTTTTGTTGTGGGGTGATGGCTCGATCACCAAAGACTGGCATTGATTGTGGCCCAGTAAGCATCGCTTCATACATCGTCTTTACTTCCACTCCCATCAAGGAAGGCGCATACTTTCCTTGAGTAAGTGCTCCACCTTGGCCTGCGTAGTTGTGACACATCGCGCAGTTAGTGCGGAAAAGCTGTCCACCTTCGGCGATGTTTCCATCGCGCTCGTAATTCAACTGTGCCGCATTAGGTATTGCTGGCCCTGTGGAAAGGCTAGCAACGTAGGCAGCCAACGCGGCGGTCTCTTCTGCGTTGTACACCGGCTTCTTGCGCATTGCCTGCACGCCAGTATTGGCCAGCGGCATGCGACCTGTGCCTACCTGGAAGTCAACAGAGGCTGCACCGACCCCAAGAAGTGTGGGCGCATCGCTTGCTCCTTCGGCGTTAATGCCATGGCATGAGGAGCAGCCCTTGAGGAAAATCTGACGACCCTCTTCCACTACTTGGCTGCGCGCATTAGTTGCGACCGCCGCATTCGATGGTGAGAGCAGCGTGTATCCAAACCCGATAGCAAGAAGGGCAATACCGAGCACGAGGAAGTGCGCGATGGGATGACGGCGATGACGCAGAATCTTTTTCACTCGTAGCCTTACTTGATGAGGTAGATAGTGGCGAACAGTCCGATCCAAACAATGTCAACAAAGTGCCAGTAATAAGAGACCACGATTGCCGAGGTAGCTTGTGAGTGGCCGAATCGTCGAGCTTTGAAAGTGCGTGCAAGGAGAATCAGGAAGGCGATAAGTCCGCCCGTTACATGGAGGCCGTGGAAGCCAGTTGTCAGATAGAAGACCGAGCTATAGGCGTTCGTGGCGAAAGAGAGACCCTCTGCGACCAAGTTTGCATATTCGTAGATCTGTCCACCGACGAAGAAGGCACCCATCAAAAATGTAAGTGCGAACCACTCTGTCAATCCCCATTTACGAAAATCTAACGCGCTACCTGTGCGCCGCAATTGGAAGCGTTCCGCGGCGAAAACGCCGAATTGGCAGGTCACTGAAGAGAGCACAAGGATTGTGGTGTTGAGAGTAGAGAAGGGGATATTGAGCATCTCTGTTGACTCAAGCCAGACTTTCGGACCCTGAACTGAACGCGCGGTGAAGTACATCGCAAAGAGCGCTGCAAAGAACATCAATTCACTAGAGAGCCAGACGATCGTTCCCACGGCAACGAGGTTCGGACGGTTGGTCGCAGCGGTGCCGGTCTCTGAGTCTTCAAGGGTGCTAGTCACACGTAAATTATGGTGGATAAAGCCACAAAAAGCGCGCCGCGGGAGCGTTCTTGGTGAGGTGAACCAGGTCACTACATGCCCGCCTGAAATCCGTCTGGGAGAGGGATAAGATGTGCGGGTGGCCCACACTCATTCAGATGTGCTCGCTGGCACTGCTTCGACAGCACCTACGGGCGTTACTCGAGTACTGATTTACAGCGATGATTCCACCGTTCGTGCCCAGATCATTGCCGGTCTAGGCCGGCGAATATCGGTTGATTTGCCGCCCGTAGAAGCCTTCGAAGTGGCTACCGGGCCAGCCCTACTGGCCGCTATGGAAGAGGCCACCAAAGCCACACTGAAGGGCAAAAAAGGCTTTGACCTGCTCATTTTAGATGGCGAAGCGGTCCCCGAGGGCGGCATGGGCCTCGCCCGACAGATTAAAGACGAATTCTTTAACTCTCCACCCATTCTCCTGGTGGTCGGACGCCCTGACGATGCCTGGCTAGCCACCTGGTCGCGCGCCGAAGGGTATCTGCCTCATCCCATAGATCCCTTTGCCCTGGTTGCGCTGGCAGCCAAAATCCTGGCTTAACTACCCGACTCTCCCAAAGCTATCCGACTCCGCAGGGGGATCGGACGCCCATCGTGGCCACCACCTGTGGGCTTGACCGCAGGGATGGCCAACTCGAGGGCCTCTAGAGCATGGCGGTGGGCTTGTGCGCCTCGCGCCGGGGCAGACCATTGGCCCAAAACTTCAACGAGTCGAAGCCCAGGGGTCTCCACATAACGCAGCAGTCTCTCGACTTCCTCGTGTGATGAAGCCGGCAAGATGCGCTCGCGGGGGGAGACCGGATCACTGAGTAGCAAGAGCGAATCGATGGTCAGTTGCGGTGCATATCCAGGATCTCCGATGAGTGCGCCGGCAAAACGGCCGTATCTGATGCAGGTGAATTCCCATCCGCCATCAGAGGTAGGTAGCGCGGTGATGATTTGAGGCAACTTTACGAAAGCTCGAAGTCTTTCGGCCCTTGAAGATGCTCGCAGGAATGAGGTGAGTCGGTTGCGAACTTCGATGGCCTCCTCGAATCTTTCCTCGATGGCTAATTCACGCATGCGAATATTTGCGCGATCCACCACTAAAGAGGCGTCGAGTGTGAAGAGGTGGCGAGCGACATCAACGATAGCTTCGTAATCTTCAGCGGATTGATCGTCGATGCATGGGGCGCCACATTTGCCCATACCGGCAAGTGCGCACGCGCTCGACTTTTTCTGGCTAGCAATAGTGATGCGAGGAGTGCATTGTCGAATAGGAAGCACTTCATACACACATTCAATAGCCAACTGTGCATCGCCTCTAGAGGAGAAGGGGCCAATCCATTCGTCGTCAATCTTTTCAATTCCTCGAGCGATCGTAAGGCGAGGGAAGCGCTCGCGAGTTAAATGGACCCAATGAGATTTACTCTGATGCTTGGAACGCCGATTGATGCGCGGTTGGAACTCTTCGATGAGACGAAGCTCTAAGACGCTCGCTTCGAGGGGCGTTCGACAGATAATCGTTTCGACGCTTTCTGCAATGGCAATCATGTCGATAATGCGGCGCCGTTGCTCTGATGCGGTGAAGTATGAGCGCACTCTGTTACGTAAATTGTTTGAAACTCCCACGTACAGAGGAACTCCCTCAATATCCTTGAAGATATATACCCCACACGTTGAAGGAATGTCTTCTGCGAGATATTTCTTCTTCTTTTGCGCAGGTGTGATGCGATGGGAAAAGGCGCGCAAGTCAGGCAAGGTAGAAACGCCAAGATTGCCTAATCTTGAAATGAGCCCATGCAGTACATCGACAGTTGCTCGTGCATCATCGAGCGCTCGATGGTTTGGCGTAGTGGTGGCACCGAAGAAAGGCGCGAGAGTGCCGAGCTTGCAATCCTTCACTTCGTCTTTGCTTAGAATAGTGCGCGCCAACTTTGCTGTATCTAGAGTTTCGTAATTTGGCCACTCAATCTTCAACTGCGCACACGCCGCTTTAAGAAATCCGATGTCGAAGGGCGCATTATGTGCGACGAGTACAGCGTTGTCGGCGTTGTCACAGAATTCGAGAAAAGCCGGTAGCGCACTTTCAATTCCTGGCGCTAAGGCCACCATTGAGTCAGTAATACCGGTGAGGATAGTGATGAAGACCGGAATGGGTCCACCTGGATTAACAAAAGTACGAAATTCGCCAAGAACCTCACCCGATCGAACTTTGACTGCACCAATTTCGGTAATCGCTGAAGTAGCCGGAGATCCGCCAGTGGTCTCTAAGTCAACGACAATAAAAGTGGTCTCATGAAGTGGGCGACCAAGATCTTGAAGCGAAAGTTGATCACTCATTGCGCGCTCTGCGTTCATTACGTATTTTGATGATAAGCGAAAGAATTGCCAGTAGGGCTAGCAGCGAGATGATGGCGATGATGATGGCATATACCTCGGTGGGCACGTCTCTTGCAACGGCCAAGATATAGAGATCGGGAATGAGGAAGGTGACCGCGGCGAGCAAACCCCATGACTTCGCTCGAGAGAATTCTCGATCGATCACTGACGTCACTAAGCGAGCAGTCGCGACTGCGTATGGCCACGAAGAAGTGACATCCAGCGCTAAATAGATCCACGGATTAACGCCATATCGACCAAGGGCTTTCCAGACCACAATTGCCCGACCGGCGCCGTAGGCGATGACAACTATGACCCAGAGTCGTTCAAGGAGGCGGCGTTTGGCTGATCGCGCTGACGAGGAACTCATGGCATGAGCCTACGGCGAGCCACCGACTCTCTTGGATAGGCTGACCCTTATGCCGTTATCTGAGACCCATCACCTGCGAAGAGCGGGTCTGGCTATTCATGCTCTGACTGCGAGTGGTGCAGCGGCTGGATTACTCGCCTTGCAAGCAACCATCGATGGCCATATACGCGCTGCACTTGTCTGGTTAATTGTCTGCCAAGTGCTCGACGGTATCGATGGTCCCATTGCCCGGAAACTCGCGGTAACTGATCACGCTCCGCAAGTTGATGGCCACATTCTCGATCTAGTTGTTGATTACGTGACTTGTGTGGTCGTTCCTGTTGCCTTTATGGTGCGGATGGATCTCCTGCCAAGTGGGTGGCAGATGGCTGTTGCTGCGTTAATCGTTTTTACCTCGGCGCTCTGGTTTGCGCGGACCGACCTCGAAACTGAAGATGCTTGGTTCAATGGCTTTCCTGCAGCATGGAATGTGGTGGTTCCCACTTTCCTTATTCTCCATATTGGCCCCACATGGGCGACCATCATTTCGATCGCGCTCTGCCTGCTGCAATTGACGAGGGTGAAGTTCCCACATTTGATGAGAGTCAAAGCAATGCGCTCATTGACTATCCCATTGATGGTGCTCTATCTCCTGGCGCTCACAGTGCTTTCGGCTACCTTCGAGAGTGCTGACCTACTGAGCGGTCCACGATGGGCATATTGGATGCTCGCAATTACCCCGCTCTATCTCTTATTTATTGTCATCTGGCGTACCTGGTTCTCAAGACGAAAGGTTTTTGGCGTCTCAATCCTCTCGTGAGGCTGCTCGGAGTTCTCTTTGAGCGATGTCGTCCTCTGTCAGATGATGTCAGTGGTCGGTTCTAGGCTGAACCCATGATCATCGATTGCGATACCTGCGTCATCCCCGCTCTGGGTCGGGCACACGAATGTTCTGAGTGTGTAGTGACCCACCTCTTATCCATCACCGGAGTTTCGCGCACACCCGGGACAACTGGCACTCTGCCCATACCCAGCCCGGAGCACCTGGCGGCAGTTGAGGTCCTGGTGGAATCTGGTCTGGTGCCGCCTTCGAAACATCTAAGCGCAACCGGCTAATTTTTGGTCCTTTGAGCGTAAACCTCGGCTATTGGCGGGGTGAAAAGTTGATGTGAGGTGAAGTGGGTGGTTAGCCTGCCTAAATGGCAGGTCCTCGAATGAGCCGGCGTCAGACCTCTAGGTCTGCGATCGTGGCCATCTGTGCGCTTACGTTCAGCCTGCCAGACGGTGCGTTCGCGACGCCTTCCTCCATTACCGCGGTGGCCAGGCAAGTTGCTCAACTGCAGGACGAAGCTGGTGACGCTGCTGAATACGCAAACGAAGCGAAAGTGAAACTTGCAAAATTGCAACAAAAACTCTCTGGTGTCAAAGGCCAGCAAGCCACTCAGCGCGAGAATGTAGATGTGTTGAAGAAGAGCCTTGGCAAGATCGCTCTTCAGGCATATATGGATGGCGGCATGGGCCAGGGAATGCAATTACTCTTTGCAAAAGATCCAGCCGCATATTTAGCGAGTGCGGGTTCACTTGAGGTGTTAACGCGCACTCAAAGTATCGAACTTCGACGATACTCCACAGCAGCTCAGCGCTTGCAACAGACCTCGCTCTTGGTGAAAGACCAGTTAAAACAAATCCAAGCGACCCAGAAGGAATTCAGCGCTGAGGCAGCTGCAGCGCAGGCGAAGTTACGCAAGGCCGAGGGACTCCTCTCATCATTAAAGAGTGATGAGCGGGCGAAGTTGTTGAAAAAGCAAGCGGCGGAGGACGCGTCATCGCATAAGAAATCACTCGCCTCGGCGAAGCTAGCAAATAAAGTTTCTGGGCGTGGCGGTATTGCTTTGAGATATGCACTGAAACAGATAGGCGACCGTTATGTCTTTGGCGCTTCGGGTACCAGGCAGTGGGATTGCTCTGGTCTTACCATGGTTGCCTTTTCGCAGACAGGAATTTCGCTGCCACATTCTTCGTCTGCGCAGTTTGGATACGGAAAAAGAATCTCTCGAGGCTCCCTCAAACCTGGAGACTTGGTCTTCTTTTACAACCGAATTAGTCACGTGGGCATCTACTTGGGGAACGGTTTGATGGTGCACGCACCACGTCCGGGCAAGCGAGTCCAGGTCTCTCGTATTTCTACCATGCCATTCCGTGGCGGGGTCCGTCTCTAATCGAATGCGCCCCACTTTAGTTGTCACAAATGATTTTGGCCCTCGTGCCGGCGGTATCGAATCCTTCGTTAACGCACTAGTTGAGCGCTTGCCGCGAGGAAGCGTCGTGGTTCACACAAGTGATCAAGAAGGCGCTACTGAATATGATGAGCGCTTGCTTCGGGATTACGACATCGCAGTCGTGCGCGATCCGATGAAGATGTTGGTGCCCACAAGGAATGTAACTAAACGTGTGGTGGCAACTGCGAAGAACTATGGATGCACCCAAGTGTGGTTTGGCGCTGCTGCGCCTCTGGGTTTGATGGCGCCCGCACTCAAACGTGCCGGAATTGTGAGGTCAGTTGCTACCACTCATGGGCACGAGCTCTGGTGGGCAAAGACTCCTGGGAGTCGCCAACTCCTTCGCCGAATCGGGGAGAGCGTTGACACGGTGACTTATCTAGGCGAGTACACGCGTTCGCGAATTGCGGATGCGCTCTCTGATCGCGCGGTCTCTGCCATGCGCCAACTCACCCCCGGCGTAGACGAGAAACATTTTCATCCTGGAATTGATGCCACCGATTTGAGAGAACGCCTAGGGATCGGTGATCGTCCGGTTATCGTCGTCGTAGGGCGGTTGGTTCATCGAAAAGGTCAAGATCGGTTAATTGATGCGCTCCCGCTGATTCACAAGGCTCTTCCTCGAGCTGCACTCTTGATTTGTGGTGAAGGACCACTTCGTGGCGATTTTGAAAAACGAGCTGCCGAACTTCACCTCACAGACGATGTCTTCTTCGCTGGCCGCGTCTCCTGGGAAGACCTGCCGCGCTATCTCTCCGTAGGCGATCTCTTTGCCATGCCTTCTCGCAATCGTCTCGGGGGTCTAGAAGTGGAAGGTTTAGGGATTGTGTACTTGGAGGCAAGTGCGTGTGGGTTGCCAGTTATTGCGGGGGATTCGGGAGGAGCTCCCGACGCGGTGCTCGAGGGTGAGACTGGGTTTGTCGTAGATGGGAATTCGGTCATCGATATTTCTACTAGGGCGATCCAGTTGCTGCAGGACCCTGCTCTACGCGCGCGCATGGGCGCTCGTGGCCGTGCGTGGGTGGAAGATAAGTGGAGATGGGATCAAATCGCTGAGCGGCATCAAGCACTTCTCGCTGGTGATCTCTAAGGTCTAATGAAAAGTATGTATTTTTCTTCGGTTAATGCTTCCCTCCACTCCAACCGGTAGCGAAATACATGTGCTGCCATAGAAGCCTTTTCGATGACTGCGGCATTTATCTTGTATTCGTCGATGTAGCGCTCCACTCCAACGCCATCTCGGGCGGCACGAAGATACTCCGCCATCCACTCTTTCGGATAGCGATCCGCCCGACCATCAACCATGAGTGAAATATGTTCACCACCAAAAGCGAGAAGTGGTCCGCTCGCGTTGTAGCCATTTAATATGCGGTACTCGGAGCCAGTGGTTAATAGGTACTTGCCAATGGATTGGTTGGAGGCTGCAGAGAGGGGATTGACCACAAGTACCGCTACTACGGCGAGCGTTGCGGGAATTGACCAATGAATCTTTGAAAGCTGTGGAGAGGCGGCGGGGAAGAATCTCCGCAGCACAAGCGGCAAAATGATAAGAAATGCAGAGCCTAGATTTCGAAAAGCAAGGGATGCAAAAATTGTCCAGAGCAGGACAAGAAAGAGTAGATCAAGATCTGTTCTTGTGCGACGTTTGATCAGCATCACGATCACCAGGAGTAGAAGTAGTGCGAAGGGAGCAGTGAGCCCATCAATGAGTCGAGTACGGTGCCACTCCACTATAAAGGCCGACGCCCGATCGGCCATCTGGAAAGGCAGCAGAATTCCCCTGAAACCAAGTGGTGTGAGGCACCCGGCGACCAGGGTGCCTGCGGAAAGAAAAAATAGTTGCCATGGCACCCGCATGCGAGAATTTCTCGAAGCCGCCGAGATGATGAGTGCGAGAGCGGTAAAAGCTAACGCGGCAGGGGCGAGGACCCATGAACCGTGGAGGTTAGCCCAGAGAGCAGTGGCTGGTACCCACCACCAGTGACTCCGCGATAAGGCGTGATTTTCCAAGATAATGGCGGCGCTGCGCCCGAGGGCGAGCGTGAAGAGTAGCCCCACGAGTGCAGGCCGCTCTTGCACTAAGGGCGCCACCATGAACGTGGTGAGTATGAGTAGCGGAAAAGCTAGAAGAAATCTTCGTCCCCGAAGAATCTCACGACTCAACCAAATCAATACTGTGAGCCCGAGGAGATTTCGATAAATAATCAGACCGTGCCATCCGGAGAGTGAGTGTAAATATGAGAAGAGGAGTTCGGTGAGCCATTGCGAAGTCCGCCAAAATTGATCGTCATGATAAAGACTCCAGGAATCTCCCAGTTGGGAAAAGGGCACCCCGTGTCGTATTTGGTCTCCTATCAGTGTGTGCCACCAGGAGTCCAGATCGCTCACACCGCGTCGATTTATGTAAATAGTGGAACTGGCTATCCACACAGTGAGGAGGATTGTTCGATTTCTCGGGCGCTCTAAAAACTTCACATGGGCACGTTACTACGGAGCGACTAGCCCCAAGCGCAACGCAGACGCAACTGCCTGCGCTCGATTCTTCACCTTCATTTTTGCGTAGGTGTGATTGATATGAGTCTTGGTGGTCGACTGTGCAATGAAGAGTAGCTCGCTGATCTCTTTGATCGTGCATCCTTCAACTAGAAGAGAGAGAATGCGTCGCTCTTGCTGTGTTAGAAGCTCATGGTCTCGCTCTTTGAGAGAGTGGGAGAGAAGCGGGGAAGTAAACGATCGTGGATTCACTGCGATAGATCTTATGGTGCTAGCTATTTCCAGAATGCTGCTCTCTTTACCTAAGAATGCGCTTGCTCCGGACTCAAGTGCCTGAAACAAATATTCGCTCTCTGGATACATGGTGAGCATGAGAAAGGCAACATCTGGTATCTCCTTTCGAATCTTAGGAATAAGTTCTAAGCCGGAGATGTCAGGAAGTTGAATATCTAAGATGATTACATCAGGGCGCATGCGCGTGGCTACTGCCATTGCTTCGGCGCCACTTGCTGCTTCTCCAATCACGTCGATATCACCTGTTGATTGGAGGCCATTTCGCAGGCCGGCGCGGATCAGTTCATGGTCATCTACAAGGAGAACTGTCGTTGCCATCATTGATTGCTCGGGGAGTCTCTTGCGAAGGAAAGTGTGACTCGACAACCAGGCTCTCCTCCCAACCGTTTTCCGATCTGAAATTTTGCGCCGAGCAATGTGGCGCGCTCCTTCATTCCGGAGATGCCTCTGCGTTCAACTTCCTTTTCGTTGGATATCCCAACGCCGTTATCTTCAATGGAAATTTGAACTCGTTGTGGAGAAGCAGAGTATTGGCACCATGCCTCCTTAGCTTGGGAGTGTTGTGCGATGTTCCTGACAGCTTCGTGGATGATCGCGTGCACCTGCCAGCCTGTGCCATCGGGCAATTGCTCCTCGTCAATGTCGAGGTGAGTAAGGATGTTCAATTGCGCGAAGAGTGATTCGATTTCGCTTCGTAGGGTAATTGGATCTTGAGTGAGGTGGTGCATCCGCTCCCGCAAGTCCACAAGCGTCGCGGATAGGTGAGTACGAATTCGGCGAGTCTCGACACGGGCTAACGGATTTACACCCGGGTGAGTGGAGAGAGCGTCGAGTTCGTAGCCAAGGGCGGCAATCTGCTGGGCAATTCCATCATGGATTTCGCGCGCGATACGAGCACGCTCAGCCAGGATGTCTTGCTCCATTGCTTACTCTCCTGAATAGATGGCTTCAATCTCTGCGGCAAAATCTTGTACAACAACGCTGCGTTTAATACTCATCTTGGGCGTGAGGTGTCCCGATTCGATCGTGAGGTCCACCGGCAAGATTGAGAATTTTCGAATTGCTTCGGCTTTACTAACGGCCTTGTTGGCTTCGTCAACAGCTCCCTGGACGGCTAAAACGAGTGCAGGATCTGTCCGAAGAGTTTCTAAAGTTGCTCCGCTCTTGCCTTGTGCACTAGCCCAAACTGCAAGAGCGTCCTGATCTATCGTGATCAAAGCTCCAATAAATGGTTTGGCATCGCCCACCACGACACATTGGCTCACGAGAGGGTGAGCCCGTAGGCGATCTTCGAGAACCGCTGGGGCCACATTCTTTCCAGCGGCAGTGACGATGATTTCCTTTTTGCGTCCCACGATGTAAAGAAAGCCGTCATCATCGAGTCGGCCCAAGTCGCCGCTCTTAAACCAGCCGTCTTCGGTGAAAGTTTCTTTCGTGGCTTCTGGATTCTTCCAATAACCGCGAAAGACGATAGGTCCTTTGATGAGAACTTCACCATCTTCGGCGATACGGATTGCAGTGCCCGGGATGGGGCGTCCTACAGATCCCACACGAATATCTCTGGTGGTATTCAAAGTGGCGCCAGCGGTGGTTTCGGTAAGTCCATAGCCCTCGAGAACAGTGACGCCGATTCCGCGGTAGAAGTGTCCAAGGCGGGCCCCGAGCGGGGCGCCACCGGAGATTGCATGAGTGACGTTTCCGCCAAGCCCTGCTCGGATCTTTGAGTACACAAGTTTATCGAATATCGCGTGTTTGACTTTCACTCCGAGTGAAATCTTTCCAGTTGAAATACCTTCGCTATATTCGACCGCCACAGCAGCTGCCTTCCGAAAAATATCGCCTTTGCCTCCAGCTTCTGCTCGCGCTTCGGCCCCGTTGTACACCTTTTCAAAGACGCGTGGCACGGTCAGTAGAAAGCGTGGCTTGAATGAGGCGAGGTCTCGCGGGAGATCCTTCACTGCGTCAGAGCAGTGCGCGAGGGTGAGCCCTGAGTAGGCCGATCCCACGCCAATCATGCGGCCAAATACGTGGGCAAGGGGAATGAAGAGGAGAGTTGATGCATCAGGTCGGAAGAAAAGGTCGGCGGTGGCTTCCGTAACATTTTGCACTTCAGCGAAAAAGTTTGCGTGTGTCAGTTCGCATCCTTTTGGCTTCCCCGTCGTTCCAGATGTGTAGATCAAGGTGGCAAGTGAATCGAGTTGGAGGGTGGCGCGCGCAGCGGCAACTGCGGCATCGCTCACGCTCGCTCCGAGATTCTTCACGATGGCGACATCTCCGGAATCAATACACCAGAGATTCTTAAGAGTTGCAGGCTTCACTGAATTCGCCAGTGCTAAATGCTCGGAAGATTCAACAAAGAGCGCTACTGCGCCTGAATCGTTAAGTATCCAATCGACTTGCTCCGCAGAAGAAGTTTCGTAAATGGGCACAACGGCGGCTCCGGCAAACCAAATAGAAAAATCAAGTAGAGACCAGGTGAAACTTGTGCGAGACATGATCGCTACGCGATCTCCTGGTTGCACACCGGCGCTGATCAATCCCTTAGCGATAGCTCTGACCTCTGACTCAAATTGCGTTGCAGAAACGGCCTCCCAGCCAGCGCCGGAGGCTCGGTTGAAAAGGATTCTGGCCGGCTCATTGACCGCTCTGGTGGCGATGAGGTCTGTAAGGTTTCCAGAAGTGGGCAACTGAAGAAGGGCGGGAGCTGAGATCTCGTGCACGAATTTACTCTCCTGGTCGGGTCGTCGGAATCCACCTTGTGAGCGCCACATTAGTGTGCCAGATGCGCATTGGGGAGAGGAATCGGTACCCTTCTTTCCATGGCCGACCAAACTGAGTCCTCAATCATCATCGAAGCCACCCCCGCTGAAGTCATGGCGGTAGTGGCTGATCTCAAGAATTACCCATCCTGGGCGAGTGCAATCAAGCGCGTTGAGATAGACGAGTCGGACAAGAGTGGTCGCCCCCTGCGGGTCACCATCTCGATTGACGCGGGCGCTATGCGTGACACAGTCTCCTTGGCTTATGACTGGAGCGGCAGCCCAGATGTGGTCAGCTGGTCCTTAGAGGATGCCAAGATGCTCACGGCGATGGATGGGGCCTATGAAGTCCGCGAACACCCTGAAGGTGCGGAAGTTTCTTATCGATTGACCGTAGATCTTTCTATGCCGATGCTCTCGATGATTAAGCGCAAAGCCGAAAAGGATGTCGTTGATTCCGCTCTCAAACAGTTAAAGAAGTTCGTCGAAGAGCAATAATCTTCGCTACACCACAGCTCCATCGTCGCCACTCTCTTCGGTGGGTATCATCCGCGCCCATAAGGTGATGCCCCCTGAGGCCAATGCCAGTGCGCCGATCCAAGATGCCATGCCGTCAAGATTCCAACTGGTGATTTGTGAGATCAATATCAGCGCGGCACCGCCTACGACGCCAAATTTGGCAGCGCGCGAGATGGTGTCTCCCTGGGGTCTGGCCTCTGGAATTGGCGGTACGAAATGGTCATCTAATTCTGGAATGAAATCAATTTCTGATGGAGTTTCAATTCCATTTGGAGCGTCGAGATTGAGGCCACCGACAATGTCTGCAAATTCATCTTCGATGCGATTGTTTTCGATGTGGGTCATGATTTCTATGGCGCGATGTTTTTCGCTCCGTTCAACAAAGATGCTCTCGGTGAGTGGTGCTACGTGCGAAATGCCACGGTAAGGAGAGTTGTCTTCAGTTGTAATGGCGTATGCGGGGATTTTTGCTGAAAAAAGTTCTAACAACATCGCTCCCGCCATCGGCGCTGGCGCGTAGTACGCGTGTGCCCAATCGAAGGCGGTTAAGCCGTTGCTCTTGGCCCCGTAGGGAACTATGGCCGGGAAATCTTGGCTCATGATCCCACTCGAGCGAACTCGCGTAAAAACTCTATAGATTTGCTCTCTAAGAGTGGAGCATCGTAATCAAGAGCCGCAACATGGTAGCTATTCTCAAGAAGCACTTCGCACTTTGTCGTAGATAAAATCGATTTGAGCACCAGCTCGCTACTTGCTGCAGGTACTACATGATCTTGAACCGATCGAAAGAGGAGCGTGGGAGCGGTGACGTCTTGAAAATGTTTAGAAAGATCGCGCCAAAGCTTGCGCAGGGAGTGCAAGGCATTTACCGGAGTTTCGCGATATCCGTGAATGGGTGGATGTGGTTTCGCGATATCGCTTCCGCTCGGTGGCAGTGTCCTCATGAAGAATCGCGTGATGGAGGTCAGTTTCAGTACCGGTCTTGGATCGTAAACCGAGGGATTCAGTAAAAGGAGGGCTTTCACATGCTCCGGATGGATCGCGGCATATCGGAGGGCGAGAGCTCCGCCCATCGAGAAACCGGCAAGCGCTATATCGGAGACCTCTTCAAGAAGTTCTCTCGCACCACGGTCGACTTCGCGATACCAATCTCGCCAAGAGTTGACATTCATCGCTCGCCAGTCATCACCATGTCCGGGCAGGCGAATCACTGAGACTGTGTAACCAGCGGCCGCTACGGCTCTCGCCCAGGGCGCTACTGAGGCTGGTGAACCTGTGAAGCCGTGCACGAAGAGCACTCCGACATCGCGAGAGCCTTTAATGATGAAGGGTGGGAGGCGATAGCCCTGCTCCGAATCTGGCATGAGTCCAGTCTAGGGTTCACTTGTTATCTCGCCTTTCCGAGAGGCCTTTGAGTGTGCTCCCCATGGGTGGAGCGGGTTCGCTAGTGTTCTGCCGTGGCGTACGCAATTTTGAAGGCGATCCTCCTGCCTCTCTTGAGCCTGATCTTCCGACCTAAGGTCGAGGGACTTTCGCATGTGCCCACCAATGGTCCGGCAATCATTGCGAGTAACCACCTCTCATTTTCCGACTCTATTTTCATGCCACTGGTAATTCCACGGCGGGTCACCTTTCTCGCTAAGAGTGAGTACTTCACTGGCAAAGGGATTAAGGGCCGAACTACTGCAGCAATTTTCAGGGCTCTCGGACAGGTACCCGTAGATCGCTCAGGGGGCCGGTCTAGTGAAGCCGCGTTAGAAACCGGATTGCGAATTTTGCGAGAGGGGAAGTTGCTAGGGATATATCCCGAAGGCACTCGTTCACCCGATGGGCGGCTTTACCGGGGACGTACTGGAATCGCCCGTATGGCGCTGGAATCAGGCGTTCCCGTCATACCGGTTGCGATGATTGACACAGATAAAATTCAACCGCCCGGAAAAGCGCTTCCAAAAATCATGCAAGTGGGTATTCGATTCGGTGAGCCGTTGGATTTCTCTCGCTACGAGGGGATGTCGGGGGACCGTTTCATTCTTCGATCGGTCACTGACGAAATCATGTACGCGCTGATGGACTTAGGCGGACAAGAGTACGTCGATATGTATGCGACTCGTGCCAAGCAGATCGAAGCAGATGCAGCTAAGGGCGATAGCGAAAGTGACGAGTAGATCCCAATGAAGGTAGGCATTCTCACCGGTGGTGGAGATTGTCCCGGCCTCAACGCGGTCATTCGGGCGGTTGTGCGAAAGGGGGTGCCCACTTATGGGCATGAATTCATTGGGTTTCGCGACGGATGGCGTGGTCCGCTTGAAAACGTCACCATGCCACTCGACATTCAATCTGTCCGAGGCATCCTTACTCGCGGAGGAACCATCCTTGGTTCCTCGCGCACGAATCCATTCAAAGAGGAAGACGGCCTCGCTCGCATCCAAGAAAATTTGGCTGCCCTCGGAGTTGATGCACTCATTGCGATTGGTGGAGAAGATACTCTCGGCGTTGCCAAAAAGTTAGCCGAGTCGGGTGTGCATGTAGTGGGTGTGCCGAAGACGATTGATAATGATCTAAACGCCACTGATTACACTTTCGGATTTGATACTGCGGTAAACATCGCAACTGAGGCAATCGATCGCTTGCATACAACGGCCGAATCCCACCACCGCGCACTCGTAGTTGAAGTGATGGGGCGTCACGCTGGCTGGATTGCGTTGCACTCAGGACTTGCCGGCGGGGCAAGCGTGATCTTGATTCCAGAAGTTCCTTTTTCGATTGCCAAAGTCTGTGAATATGTGGAATCACGATTCCGAACGAACTATGCGCCCATCATCGTGGTTTCAGAGGGTGCTATACCGCAAGAAGGAGACATGGTCGTCAGGGATCAAACCCTCGACGCATTCGGTCATGTGCGACTCTCGGGAATCGGCGAATGGGTCGCCCAACAGATCGAAATTCGCACTGGAAAAGAGGCGCGCACCTCGGTGCTGGGCCATATTCAACGAGGTGGGACCCCCACAGCCTTCGACCGAGTTCTCGCTACTCGCCTGGGGCTTCATGCCATCACGGCGGTTCATGAGGGGGATTGGGGCACGATGGTCGGGCTTCAGGGGACCCAGATTGTGCGAGTTCCGCTTGCCGAAGCTACCGCCACCCTCAAACTCGTCGGTCCTGAGCGATATGCAGAGGCCGAAGTCTTCTTCGGCTAGTCGCTAATCCCGTCTCTTGGAGCCCCAGGTACGCCGTAGGCTTGCGACATGACTTCCTCCCAGAGTGGAAACGAGCTCGATCACTGGCGCTCACTCACAGCCGCACAGCAACCCCAATGGCCAGATAGCGCGGCCCTTGAGTCTGCGGTGGCCGAACTTCGCTCCTTTCCACCCCTGGTATTTGCCGGTGAGTGCGACTCTCTGAAAGAGAAAGTTGCTGCAGCCGCGAAAGGTGAGGCCTTCTGGCTTCAGGGTGGAGATTGTGCCGAAACATTCGTAGCCGCAAGCGCCGATTCCATCCGTAACAGAATCAAAACTATTTTGCAGATGGCAGCAGTACTTCAATACGGATCAGGGCTACCTGTCATCAAAGTGGGTCGGATGGCAGGGCAATATGCCAAGCCACGTTCGAAGGACACCGAAACTCGCGACGGTGTTACATTGCCCGCCTACCGAGGTGATGCGGTCAATGATTTGGAATTTACTCTCGCCGCTCGCACCCCCGATCCAA
Organism: Actinomycetota bacterium; assembly: GCA_009702245.1. GTDB lineage: Bacteria > Actinomycetota > Actinomycetes > Nanopelagicales > Nanopelagicaceae. The sequence continues at coordinate 14,277 of WLIL01000003.1, read as the reverse complement.
GTCGCCTAGTCAAGGTGTACAACACTTCGGCCGCCACGCTGAACTTAGTTCGGGCTTTTACTAACGGTGGATTCGCGGACTTGCGACAAGTGCATTCGTGGAACCAGGGCTTTGTTAGGGATTCATCAGCAGGCGAACGTTATGAACAGATGGCGAGAGAGATCGGTCGTGCGCTGGCATTCCTTCGTTCAGCAGGGGCTGACCCGGCTGAGTTTCGTACCGTAGATCTCTATAGCAGTCACGAGGCGCTCATATTGGAGTACGAACGCGCCCTCACACGCATCGATTCGCGTACGCAATTGCCATACAACGTTTCCGGCCACTTCGTGTGGATTGGTGAGCGTACTCGTCAGCTCGATGGCGCCCACGTGGACTTCATGTCTCGTATTCGTAACCCCATCGGCGTAAAACTCGGACCATCATCATCTGTTGACGATGTGTTGGCTCTCATCGATAAGCTGGATCCGGATCGTGAGCCGGGTCGCCTCACTTTCATCACCCGGATGGGCGCAGGCAAAATCCGCGAGGCACTTCCAAATTTAGTAGAGAAGGTAACGGCGTCTGGTGCTCAGGTGTTGTGGGTCTGCGATCCCATGCATGGCAACACTTACGAGGCTCCGAGTGGGTACAAGACGCGCAAGTTTGACGATGTGATGGATGAGATTTCTGGATTCTTCGAAGTTCACAAAGCGCTCGGCACGCATCCAGGTGGTATTCATGTCGAACTCACCGGTGATGATGTGACTGAATGTGTAGGTGGGGGAGAGCATATTTCGCATGATGATCTCGCTACGCGGTACGAAAGTGCCTGCGATCCTCGCCTCAATCACACCCAATCTCTCGAAGTCTCCTTCCTTGTAGCGGAAATGCTTCGGGATCGCTGATGACGAAATTGGCCGCCGCTACGCACTCATCACCGTTCGGCACGCTTTATCTCATCGCTGAGAATGATCGGCTTCTCGCGGCGGGTTTTCGATCTCTCGAAGATTTGAAGCAAAGGCTCCCGGAAGATGTCGCAGCGCGTGGGTTTCAACGCGTAGCTTCAATCCCGATTGTGAGTGATGTGTGGCGCGCATACTGCGATGGCGACATCAAGGGGCTCTCTCAAATCAAGTGGCAGCAAACAGGTGGCCCTTTTCGCCAAAAAGCGTGGAAGGCGATGACTAAAATTCCCGCTGGCAAAACAATCTCCTACGCCGACTTGGCCCTTAAATCTGGTTCACCATCTGCGGTGCGAGCGGCCGGCACTGCCTGCGCGACAAATCTCGTTGCACCGTTTATCCCGTGTCACCGCATCGTGCGCACTGGTGGTGCACTTGGTGGTTATGGGTATGGGTTGCCTACCAAGATCGCACTACTCACCTTCGAAGGTGCAATTTAAGCGAGCAAACGAGCTAGTGTGGCGCCAGCCTCTTCACATTGTGCATCGTCAACGTCTAAGTGCGTAATAGCTCTGGCCATGTTTGGACCCAGCGCGCCGATACGAATACCAGCAGCACTCGCTTGGCTAGTGAATTCAGATGCATTCAATCGATGTTGCGAGAGATCGAAAACCATAATGTTGGTATCTACTAAATCTGCACTGATTACCTGTGGGGCTACCTTGTTTACGGTGTCGGCGATTGCCTTGGCACGGCGATGATCAACCTTCATTCGTTCAAGATTGTGATCCAAAGCGTAGATGCCTGCGGCCGCCAGAATTCCTACTTGACGCATTCCACCGCCGTATCGCTTTCGCCAGATTCGAGCGTCCTTGATGAGTTCATGTGTTGAGACCAGAACTGAACCGATGGGTGCGCCGAGACCTTTGGAGAGACAGACGCTGACGGTTTTGAAGTAAGAACCAAACTCTTTGAGGGGAGTGCCGGTGGCGATGTGAGCATTCCATAGTCGAGCGCCATCAAGGTGCATAGCGACCGTCGAACCTTTGAGCGCACTATGTAATTTCTTAATTTCGGAGATCGGTTGAATGGTTCCGCCACCGAAGTTATGAGTATTTTCGACCGCGATCGCAGTCGTTGAAACTAAGTGAGGTCCGGAATCTGGTGTCATAAAATTAAGAACCTGATCAGCATCGAGTAGTCCCCGTGGTGAACTCCAGGTACGAAATGTGATTCCGCTGAAGGCTGCCGCCGCACCCAACTCTGCCCGTGCCACATGGGCCATGCTGTCGCACGCAAGTTCTTCGCCGGGCTTTACAAGCATGCGCATACCAAGTTGATTAGCTAACGACCCAGTGGGGCAGAAGAGTCCAGCGTCGTGCCCAAAAAGAGCGGCTACTTTCGCTTCAAGTGCGTTGACGGTCGGGTCTTCGGCATATACATCGTCGCCCACTTCAGCTTCAGCCATGGCTTGGCGCATGGCCGCAGAGGGTTTGGTGACGGTATCTGAGCGAAGATCGATAGCAGGTTTAGTGGTTGGCACGGGTGACATCCTGCCATGCCTTCTTCGGTCCAAGCTCCACGAGGTACATCGCGAGCAAGACGAGGGCGCCACCTGCAAGCATCTTCAGGGTCATATGTTCATTCCCCACATAGACGGCGAAGATACCGGAGAAGACGGGTTCCATGGTCATGATGACCGCTGCTCGCGTGGGAGCTACCAGCGCTTGCGCCCAGGTTTGTATGACGAAGGCTATGGCGGTGCCAGCTACTGCAATGAAGAGGAGCGCTCCCCAGACGCCGCGGTCAGGAGGTGCTTGATAACCATTTGTGAGAGCCGCGACCCAGCAGATCAGCGCAACGATCGAGAGTTGCACAATGGCAAAAGAGTACGCATTCTCGTGCTGGCTCCACTCGCCGAGCCCGACAATGTGCAGGGCAAATCCCACGGCGCAAAGAACCGTGAGCCCTTCGCCGCCACCCATGCTCCACCCTTTAAGTGAGAGCAGCGCCAAACCAAAGGTGGCAAAGAGCGCGGCGACCCAGGGCCATCTGCCGACTGGGCGACGCAAGATCCAACCGCCGATGATCGGAGTGAAGACCACGAAGAGTCCGGTAATGAACCCACTGACCGCTGCGGAGGCGGTTCGGAGTCCAAACGTTTGCGCCAGGTAACCCCCACCCAAGGCGATGCCAAGCAGGCTTCCTCGAACTAACGTTTGTTTTGAAATCGACTTGAGCGCTTTGGGTCGGACAAGAATGAGTAAGAGAGCAGCAAACGTGAAGCGCGTGGCCAAAAAATCTGCTGCGGGCTGTCGAGTAATCGAATCCTTGATAAGAATGAAGGTAGATCCCCAGACCACAGTGACTCCTAAGAGAGCGAAAGTGGCAATACGGGCTTGCGAAAGTGACCTCATGAATTCCTAAACTCTTTAAGTAGCTCTACTTCTCGAGCGTGTTCGGGTTCATTTCCTGGAGTTTCGAGGATAAAAGGAATACCAGCGGTAGCTCCATGAGAGAGTAAATCTCTAAACGGCGCACTTCCGATATGGCCCTCTCCCAGATTTGCATGGCGATCCTTTAGTGAGCCGCATACATCCATCGAATCGTTAGCGTGAATAAGTTTGAGGCGATCACCGACTACTTCAACAAGTAAATCAAGAGTTGACTTAACTCCGCCTTCGGCGGCAAGGTCGTAGCCAGCGGCAAAGACGTGACAAGTGTCGAGGCAGATACCAACTTTCGGGTGGTACTCCAAAGATTCAAGGTAGTGGGTGAGATCTTCCAACGTACGGCAGAGTGATTGGCCTTGACCGGCTGTTGGTTCCAGCAGAAGATAAGGCGCGTCATCATCTAATGCATCGAGAATTGGCATCATTCCGTCATGAATTTGTTTCCAGGCTTTCTCTACATGAGATGCATCAACTGCTGATCCTGTGTGAATGACAGCTCCATGCGCGCCGATCTCTGCGCTGCGTTTCAAGGCAAAAGAAGTTGCTTTTAGAGAGTTGAGGTAGGTGGCCTCCGTAGGGGAGCCCAAGTTAATGAGAAAGGGTGCGTGAACCCACGTCGAAATATTCCGCTCGGCGGCTAGCTCACGAAATTTTAGGTCTGCTACCTGGTCACCCTCAGGTGTTGCCCAACCTCGGGGGTTGGATACAAAGACTTGAATCGCTTCTGCCCCAATAGTTTCGGCGTATCCCAAGGCGCGTTTCGCGAGACCGCCGGAAGCAGGAACGTGCGCACCGATGCGCCGAGATGCCATTCGCAGAGCCTAGCCGCAATTAGTAGATGTCTATGACGATCAATGTCCCTGGCTTGACCATCGTGCCAGCCTTAGGCGATTGGCCTACCACGTTGCCCGGCCCTTTGGCTTTCAAGATATTGACCTTGTAGTTATTGAAGCCAGCATCTTCGAGGCTCTTCTTTGCCAAGGCGGTCGACATCTTCACCACGTTAGGAACTCGGAGCAGCGCTGGACCTTTGGAAATCGAGATGGTGACCTTCCCACCCATTTTTATATTCGCTGGACCATTGGGGTTTTGAGTGACCACGATTCCAGGTGCGATGGTGTCGCTAAAGATGTTCTTACTCACGACTTTGGCGCCTGCATCAGTAAGTTCGCTGAGCGCCTGATCACCGCCTTTGCCTACGTAAGAGAGAATCGACATTTGCTCGACTCCTTTGCTCACTACAACTTTGACTGTGATGTCGCGCTTTACTTTCGTACCGGCCGCCGGGGTCGAAGAGATGATGTATCCCAGCGGAACGTTCTCGTCGTACTCCTCAGCAAGAGTGGCAATCTTGAGATTCTGATCGCTCAATGAATTGGTCGCTTGAGCAAGGCTCAAGCCAGAAAGTGTCGGAATCACGAATCGCTCGGCGCCTTTAGACACCACAATTGAGATAGTGGAGCCACTATCTACCTGCTCCCCACCGGCTGGGCTGCTGGAGATAACGTGATCTAAAGGTATTTGCTCATCAAAGGTGCGCGATTTGATGTCGACATTGAGTCCAGCGCCGTTGGCCTCCTGGGTGGCTTCTTCGATGGAGAGCCCCAGCAGGGAGGGTGCGGTGACGCTAGAACCTGGTCCTACTGTGATGTACCACAGCCACCCACCCAATCCGATTGCCACCAAGGCCAAGATGGTGCGATTTCGTCGTGCTCTGCTCTTCTTGCGCTTCTTAACGCTTGAGTTCTTCGTAGTGGTCGAAGAGGGCGACTTCTTTGCAATAGGAGCACTCATCACGTTCTCGCTGACTGGGGCTGTAGGAGTGGAAGCGACGGGTGGAGCTGTTTGAGCTGGTGATGTACTTGGGGGTGCGACTTGTTCTTCTCGAACAGCTTGCACCTCTCTCAGAAAAACATTCGCATCACGCGGTCGTAGGTCAGCATCTCTAGCTGTGGCTCTACGGACGAGTGCGTCAACTGCGGGAGGTACGTTCCCACTCACACTCGAGGGCAATGGGACATCATCGTGTACATGCTTGTATGCAACTTGAATCGCTGAGTCACCTTCAAAAGGTTTCTTACCGGTGAGTAATTCAAAGAGAATAATGCCGGTGGCATAAACGTCACTTCGGGCATCTGCGACTCCGCGCTCCACTTGTTCGGGCGAAAGGTAGGAGATGGACCCAATCACGAGTCCAGCATCAGCTGTCAAGGTTGAACCGCTAGAGAGCTCACGCGCTAATCCGAAATCGGCCACCTTGATCCGTCCGTCTTCGGCAAGAATGACGTTCTCCGGTTTGATATCACGATGCACGATGCCAGCACGATGCGCGGCACCGATTCCGGCAAGAACTTCTTCAACAATATCGAGCGCCGCATCGACTGACATTTTTCCTCGCTCGCGAAGAATGTCTCGTAGTGTGGGGCCTTCCACATATTCCATCACCAAGAAAACAGCTGGCGGACCACCTTGGTGCCAACCTTGATCATGAACGGCGATGACGTTGGGATGGGTAAGTGATGCGGCTGCTTTGGCTTCCCTGATGAACCTGGAAACAAATTCTTCATCCTGGGCGAGATGGGAGTGCATCACCTTCACTGCCACAGTGCGATCAAGGCGAGTATCTAGCGCGGTGTACACCGTGGCCATTCCGCCGCGAGCTAAAAGTTGCTGAATCTCGTATCGACCATCGATGAGTACGCCAGTGAGATCAGACACGACAAAACTTTAGGCGCTTTTCACCTCAAAACTCGGGTGACTCGCGGGCATCTGTCCCGATAAGACCGGATTGGGGGCTGGATGCATGTGCTCGCCAACGTTTAGGTATACGCCCAGCGTTGTGGGCTAAGAGTCCGCTCTCAACTGCCAAGCGCATGGCGTGTGCCATCCCGACAGGATCTGCCGCTCGCGTTACGGCGCTGGCCAGCAATACGCCATCACATCCAAGTTCCATGGCAAGTGCTGCATCGCTGGCTGTTCCAATCCCGGCGTCAAGCAACATGGGAACTGTGAGAAGTGAGCGCATCAGCTCGATGTTGTGCGGGTTTCGAATTCCAAGACCTGAGCCAATTGGAGCTCCGAGTGGCATGACTGCCGCGCAACCGACGTCTTGCAGGCGTTTTCCAAGAGCAGGATCATCGTTCGTGTAGGCCAGGACGGTGAACCCATCGAGTGCGAGTTTCTCTGCTGCGCGAACTGTTTCAAGCCCGTCAGGAAGGAGGGTCTCTTCGTTGCTAATAACTTCTAATTTTATCCAAGAAGTCTCGAGGGCCTCGCGCGCTAATTGCGCTGTAAGGATTGCTTCTCCAGCCGTGTAGCAACCGGCAGTGTTGGGGAGTACGTCAATCTTTAATTCTTTCAGGAGATCGAAGATCGAACCGTGAGTGTCTGCGCTTACACGTCGCATGGCAACAGTTGTCATCTCGGTCCCACTTGCAATGAGTGCATTGCGCAAGATTTCAAGGCTGGGTGCGCCACCAGTTCCCATGATGAGGCGTGAATTAAATTGACGTTCTCCGATCACGAGTTTATTAGCCACCTTGCACCGCCGTTAAGACATCAACTTGAGCGCCTGAGTGCAGAGCGGTGCTTGCCCAGTCGGTTCGCCTTATTACGTGTTCATCTACGGCAACTGCGATCCCTTGCGTAGCAGAAGTGATGTGCTGAACTACCTCTGCAAGAGTGGCATCATCCGGAAATTGTTCTTCATTTCCATTAAGTCTGATTGAGATCATTGGACTACTCCGCTGAAACGAGCAAGGCTCACAAACTGAGCATCGGCCGGTGCTTCTCTATGTGCGATGAGCGCCGCAACTACCTCACCTGCGATTGAAGTAAGCAAAATGCCGTTGCGATAGTGACCTGTGGCGAGGATGGCATTCTCCACTCCGGGTAGGCGGTCGATGATCGGTGCATTATCTGGCGAACCTGGTCGCAATCCGACTCCGGCTTCGAGGAATTCCATTTCGCTGATGTATGGAAGTAGTTCCCTTGAATCGCGCAGGAGTTCATATACCCCACCAGCAGTAGGCCGCGCATCAAAACCTCTTTCAAATTGTGTAGCTCCCACCACGATTTCCCCGTGCGCCCGGGGGACTAAGTACACTTGGAACCCATGCACCTGGGCTCGAAGGGTGTGAGTTATCGCCGTGATGTCACTGCGAAGCCTGAGGATTTCTCCTCTGATTGGGCGAATAGTGGGAATTGATCGCGGGTTGGACAATTCCAGCATGTTTACTAATTCGCTACTCCAGGCTCCAGCAGCAATCACTAATTCATCGACTTCTAAACGCTCATCGGTGGTGACAACTTGATGAACCCGTTTTCCTTTTCTTTGGATCTCGGTAACGCGCTTGGAAACAAAATGAACACCCACCTTTTCGCAGGCGCTCTTCAATGCAAGTACCAAAGACCGGTTATCAACTGAAAGATCGGTCGAAATCAGCGACCCGCCAACGACATTGGGGGAGAGTAGTGGTTCTAAATCAAGTAGTTCATCTCTACTTAAGGCATATGCGTCAAGACCAACTGAATTTTGAAAATTGCGAATTCGCTCCAGCTCGCGAGCATCATCAATGTCGAGTGCGATTTGCAAAGTGCCAGTCGTGTTTATCGCGAGTTCCTGCTGCGCGATAGCAGAAATGTTTCTGGCAAACGCTGGCCAGGCTTTTAGGGCAGCAATGTCGAGAGCTAGTCGGGCTTCCTCGCCGAACCACGCTTCTGTGACAGGGGCCAACATTCCGCCGGCCATCCAAGAGGCGCCGGTTCCGCGTGCGTGATTTTCAATGACGGGGTCTAAAACGGTGACTCTGTGACCATGTTGAGCCGCAGTCAACGCAGCACTGAGCCCGATGACACCGCCGCCGATTATTGCCACGTGCCGCTCGTAGTTCACCATTTCCACCTCCCTACGCCGGCATTACCCGGATCAGGTCAACGGTCGCAAGCGATGCTTGCCTCTCAGCCAAAAGTTGGCTCCCGTGATGCCGACTCTACTACTCGAATGGGCTCCGGGCCACGCTGCTCGCTAGAGTAAGCGTGTGAGTGATGACCTTTTCCCTGAAGCAACATGGATCTCCCTTGATGAGGCGAGCCAAATTTTGGATGTGCCAGTCAACAAGGTGCGCCAGCTCATCGCCGAAGGCGCCATTGCATCTTTGCGTGTGGGAACCCCGCCAGCGCCGCGCATTCCGGCGGAGTTCTTCCAGGATGGCGAAATCGTGAAAAATTTGGGTGGCACCCTTACGGTGCTGGCTGATTCAGGGTTTGAAAATGAAGAAGCAATGAGATGGCTCTTTACTGCCGACGAGACTCTTCCTGGTACTCCAATTCAAGCTTTGCGCGAAGATCGTGGTCGCGAAGTTCGACGTCGCGCGCAAGCTCTTTCTTTCTAGGAAGATCATGAGTGGAAAAATTTCTGATGCCAAGCTTTATCTCTGTACGGATGCGCGCATAGCCCAAAACGACTTTAGAGATTTTTGTAAGAAGGCGTTTGCGGGTGGGGTAGACATCATTCAATTGCGAGATAAAGCGATCGATGCCGTCACGGAGCTACGTGCTTTGGCAACGTTGGCAGAGGTAGCCGATACATACGATGCACTGTGGGCGGTAAATGACCGCGCAGATATTGCCCGGCTCTCTGGTGCACCTATTCTCCATGTGGGCCAAGACGATCTTTCGGCTATGCAGGCTCGAGAAATCGTCGGAGAAGGCGTAATTATTGGTCGCTCCTCACACGCGATGGGGGAGAGCGTGAGCGAGAATGAAGATTCTCGGGTGGATTATTTCGCCGTGGGCCCGTGCTGGCCAACACCTACCAAGCCCGGAAGACCAGCACCTGGTCTCGATTTGATTCGCCAAGTGAGCGCCTTCGATACCTCTAAGCCGTGGTTTGCCATCGGTGGAATTGACGAGACGCGATTAGGTGAGGTGCTAGACGCCGGCGCTACTCGAATTGTGGTGGTGCGCGCGATTACAGAAGCTGAAGATCCTGAGAAGGCGGCGCGTTCACTTAAGGAGCGCTTATGAAGCACTACACCTACCTAGCAGCCATGGTTTTCACCTTGATCGGCTCGATATGGCTCGAAGTTTTCCTCAAGGTTTCCGTGTTGAAGCGCATTCGGAGAGTGTTGCTTAGCATTTTGCCCGTTGGTATCGCCTTCGTACTCTGGGATCGCTTTGCAATTACGCAGGGACATTGGCGCTTCGATAATGCTCAAGTCCTTCCCCTCGAACGGATTTGGGGATTGCCGCTAGAAGAATACTTATTCTTTATCTTCGTGCCCTTGGCGGCCATCCTCACGATCGAAGCGGTTCGTAAAGTCAATGGTCATTGGAAAGTGGGTGACGAGAGATGAGTTATACATTTATGACTTCTCTCGTCCTTGTGGTCGCTATTCTTTGGGATCTCGTCATCGTGCGCACACGTTTACTTGGTCGACGAGTATTTTGGGCTGGCTATGCAATTATTCTTGCCTTCCAATTACTCATTAACGGGTGGCTCACATACAACAACGTTTTCCTCTACGACGAATCAGCGATTCTCGGCATGCGAGTCCTTTATCAACCAGTAGAAGATTTGGCCTTCGGATTTTCACTGGTGCTTACCGTACAAAGTATGTGGGTATTTCTGGGACGACGAGGAATCCGCAACTAACGAGCCGCTCTTGCCCTCAGCAGCGCTGGCACAAATACCTTGAGCCGGCGCCAAGTGGAAGTCTTGGCACGATGAGAGAAGATCTCGTAATTAATCTTCTCCACTTCGTCGACAATCCCGCAATAGAGCTCACTTGCAGCTTCAATGCAGGGGCGACTACTGGGATGTAAGAGTTGAATTCCTGCAGTAGCTTCTGCTTGTAAGGAACGTACGCGCGCGATTTGAAATTTGAGAGCTGCCACGATCTCAGGCGTGCTCACACGCCTTTCTAAGTCGGCTCTGGTTACGCCGTGAGCTGCTAGTTCCTGAACGGGAAGGTAAACCCGCCCGCGATCCAAATCTTCGTTCACATCTCGAATGAAATTCGCTAACTGGAATGCCACACCTAATGATTGGGCAGATTTGAATGCTTCATCCGAGATTGGCTCGAGAATTGGAACCATTTGCAATCCGATCACGGCCGCTGATCCATAAACATATTTATAGAGATCGTCGTAAGTCTGATACTCCGTGATCGTGAGGTCCATGGTCATGGAATCGAGGAATGCCTGGACAAACTCTTTTGGAATGCTCCAGCGGTTTACGGTGTCTACGAAAGCTGCACCAATGGGATCGTTGCTCGCCCCCTTGTCGATGTCGGCAAGAACTCCCTCCCCCCAGTAGCGCAGGGCTTCGGCTTTCTCGACATCAGAAAGTGTGGATGCAAGGTCGTCGACGATCTCATCGGCATACCTTGCAAAACCGTAGAGCGCATGCACAAACGGGCGTTTGGCTGGCGGTAGCAGGAGCGTCGCTAGGTAGTAGGTCTTGCCATGTTCTGCATTTAGTTTCTTGCACGCCTGGTACGAAGCCATCAGGCGAGAGTCAATAATTCCAGCGCCCTTGAGCTCGTTCATGAACCGATAATTCTCTCCGCTGCCAACTTCCCGCTGATGAGTACCATCGGAACGCCCACGCCGGGGCGGGTTCCTGATCCTGCAAAAACCACGTTTTCGAAACCGCGTGCCAAGTTACTCGGCCTAAAGGGGCCGGTTTGCATGAAGGTGTGCGAACTCGCAAATGGTGCACCTCGTTCCATGCCGCGAGATTCCCAGTCAAGTGGAGTGGTGAGTTCCTCAACTTCAATTGAGTCGCCAAATCCTGTGTATCCACGTTCTTCCATCACTCGAACCATCTCGTCGCGGTACTTGGGACCGTAACTTTTCCAATCGATGTCCGCATCAAGGTTGGGAGTGGGAAACAACGTGTAATACGAGTGCTTACCTTCAGGAGCGAGCGAAGGGTCATCCATCGAAGGGACGGTGACCAGGATGCTGGGATCGCTCATCACTCGCCGCTCATCGATGAGCTCGCGAAAAACGCCTTCCCAATCGTGTCCAAAGTGGATGTTGTGATGGGCCAGGTGCGGGTAGGAGCGATTTGATCCGGCGAGTAGTACCGCGCAGGAGGGGGAGTATTTCAATCGTTTAATGGTAAGCGGTGTGCGGCCCAGAAGATCGCGCCAAGCAACGGGAAGGTCAGGGTTAAGAATCAACGCGTCACATTCAAATCGTTCACCATTAGCCGTTTGTACGGCAACAGCTCTACCGTTTCTCTTCTCCACCTTTGTTACTTCTGTGTTGTAGTGGATATCAACGCCATGCTTTGCAGCTGCTCCTGCAAGTGCGCGCGGAACAGCATGCATGCCACCTTTGGGAAAGAAAACACCATTTACCGAATCCATGTAAGCGATAACTGCATAAATTGCTAAAGCTTGTTGAGGGCTGAGGCCTGCGTACATCGCCTGAAAAGAATAAACACGTTGAGTCCGTGGATCGGAAAGAAATTGGTTCACCTTCGGTGCAAGATGACGGAAACCACCCAGGGCGACTAGGCGAGCGAGATTGGGCGTAAGGAGGTGGAATGGTGAGTCGATATTCTTGTCGATGAAGTCGTTGAATTCGTATTTGTAAAGCTTGGTGACGAAGTCAACGTAGCGCCCGTATCCCGCAGCTTCCTCTGGTCCAATAACTCGTGAGATTTCTTCTTCCATTTGAGCGGTGTTCGCATGAACATCTAGTTGCGTGCCATCAGCGAAAAATGCTCGATAAAGCGGTGATACAGGCATGAGCTCTAACCAATCCTCTAATTCCTCACCCACTTCGGCGAGAGCATCACGGATCAGATCTGGCATCGTGAGTACGGAAGGGCCGGTATCAAAACGGTAGCCAGATTTCTCCAACAGCCCATTTCTTCCTCCCGGCACACTTTCACGTTCTAAGAGGGTGACTTTTCTACCGGCACCAGCAAGACGAAGCGCGGCGCTGAGACCTGCGAGGCCTGCGCCAACAACAACGACATGAGAAGTGGGACCAGGAATAGAACGTGGCATGAGTTAGACGACCCGTCGAGTTGCAGCTACTGCTAAGTCTTGAAGGACTGAAACAGCCTCGACGTTGAGATCGGCGCTGGATATCGCAGCAATTGACTGCGCCAAGCCCGCTTCAATGATCATTTCGACTGCATCGAGGGCACCTGTATCTCGAATGATCTCTCGAAGGATGTGAACGCCTTCAGGGGAGAGGTGCGGATCTCCCAAATACTTTCGAATTTCGGTGCTTTGGGTGGGGGTGGCTTTTGCCACTGCATGTGCAATAAGCACGGTGCGCTTTCCTTCACGGAGATCATCACCTGCTGGCTTTCCGGTTTCGGATGGGTCACCAAATACCCCGAGGATGTCGTCACGAAGTTGAAACGCTTCTCCAAGGGGCAACCCATACCGTGAGAAGAGTTCAAGGGTGGACTTATCTGCGCCTGCGATCACGGCGCCAAAGTGGAGCGGACGTTCGACGGTGTACTTGCCAGATTTGTAGCGGGCAATGCGAAGTGAACGTTCCACGCTTGATGTGGCGAGTGCTTGTTCAAGGACATCGAGGTATTGGCCAGCCATCAATTCCACACGCATTTCGTCATAGACCGGATTGAGACGTTGCATGACGACGTGGTCGAGGCCTGATTCGTGGAGCATGCGGTCGGCCCAAACGAGGCAGAGGTCGCCTAGTAAGACTGCAGTGGAGAGGCCAAATGTTTCGGCATTACCGGTCATGCTCTCTTGCCGGTGGAGGGTGGCAAAGCGGTGATGAATTGCTGGCTTACCGCGTCGCGTATCAGAGCCATCCATGACGTCGTCGTGGATAAGAGCGCATGCGTGTAGAAATTCAAGACTGCTGACTGCATGGACCAATACGGACGTGTGCTCGCCTCCGCAGGCCCGGTTTGCCCAGTAGGCAAAGAGTGGGCGGAGGCGCTTGCCTCCAGTAAGGAACTCTCGCGTTGCTTCGCTGATGGGCGTCAGTTCGGGACCTATATAAGCAAGTCCGACGCTCTCGCGGTCGATCATGGAGGCGAGGGCACTCTCGATCTCTTCACGGAGTTGCATGGTCACAGATTACCTCCGCTTCACCGCCGCCGCCCGTTGGGTAGAGTCGCTTCCATGGGAAAAGGTCTCCACATGGGGCGTAGTGAGTATGTGGCTAGCTGGGTAGCACTTCATGGAGACGTGGAGCCATCTCGGATCGTCGCCGGCTGGCTCTCTTTCGCATTTACAGTGGCCCGGTTCTTGAAGCCGATTTCCGCTAATGGAATCTCGCTCCTGACAATTGTTATCGGTGGAGTGGGTGCGTGGCTCGCGCCGTCGCGATATGTCGCTTTTATTGTAATCGCCGCTCTCATCCTTGACGGGCTAGATGGCACTGTCGCTATTCTCCGAAACGAAGTGACATTACGCGGGGCTGTCCTTGACTCTGCCGCTGATCGTTTAGTGGAAGCTGCTTGGTTGATTGCGCTCTGGCGGTGCGACGTTCCCCTATGGGTTGTGGCGAGTATTTGGGTTGTGGGATTCGTCCAGGAATATTTGAGAGCAAAGATTCGATCTCTCGGTATCTCTGAAGTTGGGGTCGTCACCATAGCTGAGCGCCCAGTGCGTGGTTTGCTGATTGCGGCTGCCATCGGATTATCTTTTCTTGCAACTCCGCTTGCAGTGCTGCTCTTACTTATGGAGTTGTATGCACTCCGCCAGGTTGCCGAGTATGCCTATCGAGTGTTGGACAACTAGGGGTTTGGATTAATTCGCTGGACCGATCGCTTTGCATACGATTTCAGCGCCGATTCCCACCATCGGTAGCCCACCACCAGGATGGACTGAACCACCCACTGAGTAGAGGCCTTTGATGTGGGTGCTGTTTTTTGTACGCGAGAGCGCCGCCGTTCGAGAATTTCCTGCTTTGCCGTAAATGCCCCCACCTGGAGC
>WLIL01000029.1 GCA_009702245.1 Actinomycetota bacterium | reverse complement strand
CTTCTCAAGAAATTCGTGAATGCCATCGAAGCCACCTTCGCGACCCAAACCACTCGCCTTGTAGCCACCAAATGGCGCGGCTGGATCGGAGATCACACCGCGATTGATTGCAACCATGCCCGACTCCATAGCCTCTGCAACTCGCAATGCGCGACGAAGATCTTGTGAGTACACATAAGAGATGAGTCCATACGGCGATGCGTTGGCTAACTCGATGGCCTCTTCATCGCTTTCGATAATCACAATCGGTGCCACTGGCCCGAAGATTTCGTTATTCAAGATATCGTTATCTTTTGCGACCGTGAGTACGGTTGCGGGATAGAAAGCACCATCACCTGCAGGCACCACACCACCTGTGGCGACTTTCGCACCACCGGCAATTGCCGAATCTACGAGCGCGGCGATCTTGTTCCGTTCTTTCACAGAAACGCTCGGTCCGAGTTGCGCACCAGCCTCAAGCCCAGACGCTACTTTGAGACCCGCCATCGCAGCAGACATACCTTCGGTAAATTCTTTGGCAACTTTCTTCGCTACATAGAAACGGTTAGCTGAAGTACATGCCGCGCCACCGTTGCGCATCTTGGCGATCATCGCACCAGCAACTGCAGCAGGAACATCGGCATCATCTAGCACCAGGAACGGTGCGTTTCCGCCCAGTTCCATGGAGGTACGAATAACGAGATCAGCAGCTTCACGAATGAGCACCGCACCCACTTCGGTAGAACCAGTGAATGAAAGATTGCGAACACGTGGATCGTGCAGAATCTTGCTAATAGATGGACCGGTGGGAACCGGAAGAATCACATTGACTACACCAGCAGGAACGCCCGCGCGATTGAGAATATCTACGATCGCAAGCGCAGTGAGTGGTGTTTCCCCTGCAGGTTTTAAAATTGTGGTGCAACCGGCAGCGAGCGCGGGACCGAGTTTGCGAGTTGCCATAGCAGCTGGGAAATTCCATGGCGTAATCAGTAGAGAGATACCGACTGGTTGATGCGTCACCAGAATGCGCTTGTCGCCACTTGGCGATTCGCGGAACTCACCGTTGATGCGTACCGCTTCTTCAGAAAACCAGCGGAAGAACTCGGCGGCGTAAATGATTTCGTTGCGTGCATCGGCGAGAACTTTTCCGTTTTCACGAGTCACGATTTCAGCGAGAGAATCTACTTCGGCGATCATCAATTCATATGCGCGGCGTAGAATTTCTCCACGTATACGTGGCGCAGTGGCGGCCCAACTCTTGGCGGCGGCCTCGGCAGCATCCACCGCAGCCATGCAGAGTGCATCATCTGAGGTCGCAACTTCGGCGATCACACTGCCATTACTGGGGTCATAAACAGGGAGACGTCCGGTGCCTTGAGTCCAGGCACCATTGATATAGAGATCGCTGATGATTGCCATACCCTGAGGTTATCTGAAGGGCTTCTGCGAGGCACTTTTCTGGCGGTGGCGGTGGGATTTGAACCCACGGTGGAGTTACCCCCACACACGCTTTCGAGGCGTGCTCCTTAGGCCGCTCGGACACGCCACCGGGAGAGACGATACCAGGCTGAAAAGCGGGGAGAAATTCGCCAGAAAGTCGAACGGGCTACTCCCGGGGGCGCTCCCTTTGCTCTTCAAAGAAGGCCTTCAATTGCTGGGAACACTCAACTTCCTTCACACCAGAAATTACTTCCGGTCGATGATTAAGACGACGATCGCGCAAGATGTCGAAGAGAGAGCCTGCCGCGCCTGCCTTCGGATCCCACGCACCAAAGACCACTCGACCAATACGAGCTAACACAATTGCTCCCGCACACATCACGCATGGCTCGAGTGTCACTACCAAAGTGGCGTCTTCTAAATGCCATGTTCCGAGACGTTCGGCCGCATAACGAATAGCAAGAACTTCTGCGTGGGCAGTGGGATCGTGTTGTGCTTCGCGAGCATTCCCTGCTTGTGAAATAATTTCGCCCGCAGAATTAATAATGATTGCACCTACTGGGACGTCAGCAGATGTAGTAGCAGCAAAGTCTGCGAGCGCCATCGCTTTATCCATAGTTTGTAAATAGATCTCAGGCACCACGCTCATTGAAAACTCCTTGAAAAATGCGCTTTATCGTGAACTAAAATCAAGGAATTTTTCAAACTCATTTCCGAATCCAAGTCGATGAGCGATCGCTTCAAGTTGTTCGTCGGGAAATAACTCCATGTCATCACAGAGCGCAGCCATTTCCATCGCGGAGAAACCGAGATCGCTGAAGATTCCAGCATCTCCTGCTAACTGATCATCGTCGTCTGCATCTGGCATCGGAAAACCAAGTCGATCTAATGCTTCTGCGGCTATCGGCCACTCCGTTGCCATCACGACATCGCTGACGAGAATGCGCACATCTTCACCGAGTACACGAATGGCTATAAAACACTCATCGTTGATTGACATTAAACAAATGGCGCCACCGTTTTGCGCTTCGTGTTGCAACTCTCGAATGAGCGCATCGATATTGTCGGCGAGATCTAAAGGTAGCGGGTTAACGACCCAGCGCCCGTCTTCGTGCCACGCGGCAAATGCAAAATCCACCGGGCTCTCAAGGACTTCATTAGTACTCATGAAGACTCCTTTCGACTCAATGGTGGCACGCGGAGAGGCGCTTGGATAGCCACCTCTTGGTAAGTGACCATATCCCCAACTAGGCTGACGCTGTGCGTATACATGTAGCGAATCACCCACTGATTGACCATAAATTGACCGCCCTTCGTGATGAGCGGACTGACTCCCCTACTTTTCGCCGGTTAGCCGACGAACTAGTCACTTTGCTCGCCTATGAAGCCACCCGCGATGTGCGCGTTGAGCCACTCTCAATTCGCACCCCAGTCGGTCCCACGATCGGCGTCCACCTCGCGCACCCACGTCCGCTGGTTGTTCCGATCCTGCGCGCTGGTCTGGGCATGCTCGAAGGAATGACCCGTCTTATGCCCACCGCTGAGGTGGGCTTTCTCGGGATGATCCGCGACGAGAAGACGCTACAAGCTTCCACTTATGCCACTCGACTTCCAGACGATCTCTCGGGCCGTCAGTGCTACGTCCTTGACCCGATGCTCGCCACTGGTGGCACTTTGATCGCAGCCATCAACTTCTTGATTGACCGCGGGGCTGACGACATCACTGCCATCTGCTTGCTCGCTGCCCCCGAAGGAGTGGCAGCAATGCGCGAGGCATTCGATGGCCGCACGAAGGTCCCGGTTTCCATCGTCACCGGCGCCCTCGATGAGCGACTCAATGAGCACGGGTACATCGTTCCGGGCCTCGGAGATGCCGGCGATCGCCTTTATGGCGTCGTCTAATACCCATAAATCATTGAGGAAATAAGACTTTCGCGAGCGCGCTGAAACCGGCAGAATCTTCCCATGCCTATCGTCAGTGTTCTCAGTCTTAAAGGTGGGGTCGGCAAGACCTCCGTCGTCCTTGGGCTGGCCGGAGCGGCCACCGTCAAGGGTCTAGCTACCCTCGTGATCGACCTCGATCCACAGGGGAATGCCACTTCTATCTTGGCCGCGCAGAAGCCAAAGAAGACCGCCGCGGATGTCCTGGCGCACCCGACTCTCGACACCCTCCACGAAGCACTCACCGCCTGCAGTTGGGAAGTGGCCCCTGGCGAAGTCGATGTCATTTGTTCCTCGCCCGATCTCATCAAACACGACTCTTTTCGCGACGCTGCCAACTTTCACCCGCATCTCGGAAAGGCGCTTCGCCGCCTTGAGGGCTACGACTTGATATTGATTGATTGCCCACCATCGCTGGGTTCCCTCACCCGTGAGGCGCTTTCCACCAGCGATCAAGCGCTCATCGTGGCGACGCCTTCCTACTTTGGTTTGCAAGGTGCTGAGCGCGCATCTGTAGAAATTGAAGAGATCCGTAAGAAGCACAATCCAACACTTCATCTTTTGGGCGTGCTCGCTAATCGCGTGCGTTCAGTCAGTGAAGAGCACGACTTCCGCATAGCTGAACTTGGTGATCTTTTTGGTAAGCAAGTGCTTAAGCCTTCAATTCCTGATCGCATCGCTTTCCAGCAAGCCGAAGGCTATGGCAAGCCGATTCAAACAATGAATAGTGCGGGCGCGCGCGAAGTAAGCCAGATCTTCGAAAAGCACCTCAACAAGATTATGAAAGCTACGCGGTAACGTACTCGCGGTAATTAGCCTTCGTAATGGTTTGAAATCTCACTGAAAACTTCGTCCATGATGGCGAGGCCATCTTTCACTTCAACTTCAGAGACATTGCATGGTGGCACAACGTGCATGCGGTTGTAATTTGTGAACGGCATAAGCCCACGCTTCTTACATCCGGCAACGAGTTCATTCATTGCAGCACTGGTTCCACCGTACGGTGCGATTGGTTCGCGAGTCTTGCGATTCTTCACAAGATCGAGTGCCCAGAAGACACCCAGGCCGCGTACTTCGCCGATCATTGGATGACGCTCTGCGAGCGCGCGCAGCCCTGGTCCTAAAACATTTTCGCCAATATGGGCGGCATGTTCGACCATGTTTTCTTCTGCCATCACATCGAGGGTCGCAACTGCTGCGGCACACGCAAGCGGGTGGCCGGAGTACGTTAATCCGCCTGGGAATACTCGCTGATCGAAGGTTGCTGCGATGGCATCAGAGATAACTACGCCACCCAACGGCACGTAACCAGAGTTCACGCCCTTTGCGAAAACGATGAGATCTGGCTCTGCACTCCAATGTTGGTAAGCAAACCATTTACCTGTGCGACCAAAACCAGCCATAACCTCGTCTGCGATCCACATAATGCCGTACTTATCGCAGAGCGCGCGTACTCCTTCGAGATAACCAGCAGGAGGAATCAATACACCGGCTGTTCCCACGACCGATTCAATAACGATGGTGGCGATGGTGCTGGGACCTTCAAAGGTAATTACTTCTTCGAGGTGCTTCAATGCACGTTCGCACTCTTCGGCCTCATTGGTTGCCCAGAAAGAGGAGCGGTAGGCATACGGTCCGAAGAAGTGCACGTGACCGTGAGCAAACTCGTTTGGCCAACGACGTGGGTCGCCTGTTGCGTTAATAGCGGCACCAGTGTTGCCGTGGTACGAACGATAAAAGGAGAGCACTTTGGTACGGCCAGTGTGAATGCGCGCCATGCGAATCGCGTTTTCAATTGCGTCGGCACCACCGTTGGTAAAGAAGACTTTATTCAGATGATCGCCCGCACGTTCCGTGATGCGCTTAGCCGCTTCGCTGCGCGCTTCGTTCGCATGTTGTGGCGCGATTGTAGAGAGTAGAGCCGCTTGATTTTGTATAGCAGCAACAACCTTCGGATGTTGGAATCCGATATTTGTGAAGACTAATTGGCAAGAGAAGTCGAGGAAGCGGTTACCGTCGTAATCCCAGAAGTAGGAGCCCTCACCACCAGCAACGGGCAGTGGCGAGATGGCGCCTTGGGCTGACCATGAGTGGAAGACGTGGGCGCGGTCGAGTGCGAAGACTTCTTTACCGCGTGCTGGGTTTGCTGGGGGTTGGCTCATAAGTACTCCTTCGTTCCCACTATCCAACCACGAACTCTCCCCCGCCGTCGGCCGCGACTAGACGCCGATATCTTCGTTCCAGAGCTCTGGGCACTCACGGACGAAGTCCTGCATGAGTTGGTAGGTCTCTGGGTCATCGAGTTGCACGATTTCCACGCCTTGGGACTTGAGAAAACTCTCGGTCTCTTGAAAGGTCCGGCTCTCACCGATGACGATACGAGGAATCTTGTAGAGCAGAGCAGTACCGGCACACATGAAGCATGGGGAGAGCGTGGTGTAGAGGGTGGCGCGGGCATAGACCGAGGCTGACTGACGGCCAGCATTTTCGATGCAATTGGTCTCTCCATGGTGGATGGAACTGCCCAACTGCACACGTCGATTGTGACCCACCGCAAGCACCTTCCCATCGACCACTAGAGCCGCGCCGATCGGAATGCCGCCTTCCGCACGACCGAGCTTTGCCTCGTTAAGTGCGTGTTGGTAGAACTCTTTGTCGTTCATCGTTTCTCCTTAGAGTCGTCGATAGGGCTTGAGATATGCACCGGGATAGGGAACGTTTCTGCCCGTAATAGCCAAACCTGCAATCACTGCCAAGTAGGGAAGTGCGAGCAAAATTTCGAAAGGCAAGTCGGAGAGCGCTGGCACTAACCGCAATTGCTGTTGTGTTGCCGAAACGAGGGCGAAGAGAAGTGCACCGGAGACCGTGCGCCAAATACCCCAGCGACCAAAGATCACTAATGCGATAGCAACCCAGCCACGACCATTGATGATGTTGATGGTAAATGAGCCTAAGAACGCGAGAGTGATGAAGGCGCCACCGGCAGCCATCAAGGCGCCGCCAAGGGCTAATGCAAAGTAACGCGTGCGCGCCACTGAAATTCCAGCAACATCTGCAGACTCTGGATTCTCGCCCACTGCACGAATTCGGATTCCGATACCGGAACGCCAGAGCAACCACCAGAGCGCTGGCGCGAGAATAAGAAACGCAGCGTACGTGAGCCAATATTGGCTAAATATTGGTCCGGCGAAATCAAAGGGCTTCCATGGATCTACTCGAACCATTCCATCTTTGTTAGTAAAGAGAATGCGATTCGCGGTATTTGAGGCACTAATGAGAAGCAAGGTAAGGCCCAAACCAGCGACGTGTTGGTTTACTCCGAGTGTGATAACTAGAAATCCCATGATGCAACCAACGATTGCTCCAGCAATAATTGCCGCGATTAAGCCGGTCGTCAGGCTCCCAGTTTGTGCGGCCACCGTGATGCCAACAAAAGCACCGGTATACATAGTGCCTTCGATGCTGAGGTTGAGCATTCCAGCCCGTTCTGTAATTACTTCACCTAACGAAGCAAATACCAGCGGCGTAGAGATGCGAAGAGTTGCGCCGATAATTCCTATCAGGGTCTCAATCACGATGTTTCCCCTTATCAAGAACTATGCGGTACTTCATAAAGACAAGCGCGGAAACGACAGTTGTGAGCAATACTGCTTGCACTACTTCACCGATGGTCGATGGGATAGATAGCGCGCGACTAGCCGAGAATGAACCCACATTGATAATGCCGAGTACAAAAGAAATTAATAGAACAGCTGGAAAACTCAGAGCCGCCAAGGTGGCTACTACAACGCCCGTATAACCAAAGCCAGGAGAGATGCCGTCTGTGAGCTGGTGTGCAACGCCAGCGACTTCGCCTGCACCCGCAATGCCAGCGATGGCACCGCTTGCAAGGGCTGTTGTAAAGAGAGTCCTCTCCACTTTCAACCCGGCAATGCGTGCGGCTCCAGGAGCGAGCCCGACTGCGCGCATCTTGAGACCTCCCGCAGTCCGACCCACCACCCACCAGCAGATTGCTAATGCAACGATGCCAATAATGAGCCCTAGGTGAATGCGTGACCCTGGATAGACCCTTGGGAAGAAGACATTTTCAGAGAGCACCTGAGTTTCCGGAAATTTTGTTTCAGGATTTCGCCATGGTCCGTTGAGTAGTCCAGTGACCACTAAAAGGGCCACCGGATTGAGCAAAAGTGTGGTGACTACTTCATCAATACCCAGCCTTGAACGAAGCAGCGCTGGAACAAAAGCCCAAAGCATGCCACCTAAAGCACCAGCGATCACCATAAGGATAATTCCCAGCCAATGGGGAATTCCATCAGCGTGCAAGCCCACAAAAGTGGCACAAATCGCACCAGCTAACAGTTGTCCCTCGGCTCCGATATTCCAGTAACCCGCTCGGAAAGCGAGCGCCACTGCACCACCCGTAAGCACGAGAGGAGTGGCCGAAAGAATTGCTTCGGTAATTCCGAACTTGCTTTGAAGTGGGGATCCGAGCAAATACTTAAACGCTGCAAATGGATTAGCGCCAGCCCAACGAATCATGGCTGACGAAATTATGAAAGTGAAAATAATGGCGATGGCAATTAACACGGGCGAGAGCCACCAAGATTTATTGGCACGAAGCGCGATACGGAGTTTCACCTTAAACACCAGCCATCATGGCGCCAATAGCAATACGATCAAAATCCTTGCGTGCGACTTCACCAATAATTTTTCCTTTGAAGATCACCAGAATGCGGTCCGAGAGTTCCAAAATTTCATCAAGATCCTCACTTACCAAAAGGATCCCCACTCCAGTATTGCGCTCGACCATAAGTAGTTGCCGCACGTAACGCGTAGAGACCACATCAAGACCTCGAGTGGGTTGTGAAACCACCGCAGCAAGTGGACGCTCACCAAAGAGTCGAGCCAATAATACTTTTTGCATATTGCCACCACTCAAAGTCCCAATGGCCTGATCTGGCTTAGCCTTTATAGCGAAATTAGTAATGGACTCTTCGGCGAATTTGCGAATCTTTCTTTTAAGTAAGATCCCAGGCTTTGAAAAAAAGTGTAGTCGATCAAGAATCAAATTCTCCTCTACCGTAAGTGCACTTACCGCGCTCGCATGGCGATCTTCGCCTAGGCGCCCAAAACCTGCTTCGGCAAATGCGGAGGGGGATCCACCTTTAACTAATTTTCCATCAACATGTATCTCGCCAGTTTGATGTACGAACACACCTGAGAGGGCTTGTACCAATTCGCTCTGCCCATTGCCCGAGACGCCAGCAATTCCGACAATCTCTCCACGGCGTACTTCTAAACTCAATTCGGAAATCACGTCATGTCCACGAAGGTGCACTGTGAGGTCTTTGATTGCTAAGACTGAGGTTCCTTGTGACGATCGCTCTCCAGTTTCGATAATTTCCTGCTGAACGCCTTCAACCATCAATGCAGTAAGCGATGCGATTGACATTCCACTTGCATTTTCAGTGGCCACGATTTCACCGCGACGGAGCACTGAGACACGGTCGGCAACTTGGGATATTTCATGCATCTTGTGCGTTATGAGAATGACAGATAGGCCGATGGTGTCTCGCAATCGGCGGATAACATCTAGGAGTGAGTCCACATCTTGGGGACCAAGTACTGCTGTTGGTTCATCAAGAATAAGAACTTTGCATCCCCCAGCGAGCGCCTTGAGAATTTCTACCCGCTGCTGCATCGCTACGGGAAGCGAATCAATTCGAGCATCGGGATCAATCTCGAGTCCAATTTCTTCGCAAAGAGTGAGTAGTTTCCGACGAGCACCTGCAAGATCGAGCGAAAAGAATCCAGCATCTTGCAAAGCGAGATTTTCCGTGACCGTCATGGTTTTCACTAAAGAGAAATGTTGAGTCACCATACCGATTCCAGCAGCGCGGGCAATTTTTGGTGATGTAATTGACACAGGCGCACCATCGATGGATATCGAGCCAGCATCGGGTTTTGCGAGTCCGTAGAGCAATCGCATCAAAGTGGTCTTGCCCGCACCATTTTCACCAAGTAGAGCGTGAATTTCACCAGCGCGTACCTCTAAATCCACATTCGCTACGGCAACCACATCTCCGTACATTTTACGAAGACCGTTCAGAGAAACGGCCGACGCAGCGACTGAATATCCAGTTACTGCGTCGGCCGTGCTCATGCTGAACCTTTCGAATTACTCGGTATTACTTAGCGGCTTTTACGGTGGAACCAGCTGGTTGTCCTTCGCTGATATCAACGCGGAAAGCACCCGAGCGGATCGCTTCGAATTTCGCCAGTGCTGCATCAGCGAGGGCTTGAGGAACGCCACCCTTGACGCCTTGGTTGATTTCGGTGAGCGTTGCGCCGCCCTTACCAACCATGGAGAAATCCTTCAGATCTTGAGAGGTGTAAGACTTCGCCTTGACCTGAGCCACGATGTAATCAACCGTGGGCCGCATATTCCACACGTTTGAACTTACTACTGAGTCAGGTGCCACAGACTTCTGATCCATCTGATTTCCAAAGGAGAGAAGACCCTTGCTTTGTGCAGCTTCGATCACGCCTGAGCGCTCAGCGAAGAGGATGTCGGCGCCAGCAGAGATTTGTGCAAGTGCGGCATCCTTTGCAGCTGCTGGATCAAACCACGAAGAAATGAATGTGGTCTGGACCTTCACCTTTGGATTCTGCATTTGAGCACCTGCAATGAACGCATTAACAATGCGGTTCACTTCTGGCACTGGGTAACCGGCAACGATGCCGATGGTGTTTGTCTTAGTGAGTCCACCAGCGAGCATGCCGGAAACATATGCAGGCTCGTGAATCCAGTTATCGAAAACTGAGAAGTTGGTGCCGGATGGTCCGCCACCGGAACCCATAACAAATGCAATGTTTGGGTAATCCTTAGCAACCGCACGAGCGGCTTCTTCGTTGCCATATGAATCACCGAAGATGATGTCTGGCTTATCTTCTTCTGCAATTTGGCGAAGTGTGCGCTCCATTGCGCCAGAGGCGTAACCAATCTTGTCGACCATCTTGTATGTGATCTCGCCAGCCTCTGCCGCTTGCTTGAGTGCAGCGTCAACGACGCCATCCCATGGCTCTTCGATGCTTGATGAGAATGCGCCAGAAACTTTTAGAGTTGCTGGAGCGGCAGCGTCTGCAGCTGCCTCGGTTGATGAGCCGGTGCTACCGCCACATGCGGCCAGCGCCAACGTGATCGCGGCGGCGCCGGCTAGGGCGATTCCACGACGAATGTTCTTGTAATCCATGAACCCTCCTGAGGGACCTACGTAGGTGAGGTAAGAGTGGCGCGAGATGCCCCCTCCTCACTAGGGACATAACGTCAATTATTTATT
This sequence comes from Actinomycetota bacterium, assembly GCA_009702245.1. GTDB lineage: Bacteria > Actinomycetota > Actinomycetes > Nanopelagicales > Nanopelagicaceae. Next base: position 2,846 of record WLIL01000029.1, on the reverse strand, counting down.
GTTTGTATTGACATAACGTCACAAGTAGCAGAGCCTTGCACCATGCTCACCCTGGCCGAGCTCCTTCGTATGCCCCAAGTGGAGCGGGCCCGACCCCTCGTGGTCGCCGGTGAGGAGGGTTTAGCGCGTTCGGTGAGGTGGGTCCATACCAGCGAGATTTTCGAAATTGGCCCGCTACTCCAAGGAGGTGAAGTCCTACTCACCACCGGACTCGGGCTAGTCGGACGACGTCCCAGTGAGATTGCCACCTATGTTTCGAACTTGGTGGACCGCAACGTCACCGCGCTAGTGGTGGAAATCGGGCGTACCTTTTCAACCCTTCCACCAACACTGCTTTCCAATTCCACGAAATATGGCCTCACTCTTATAGAGCTCCATCAAATCGTGCCATTTGTTGAAATCACTGAAGCAACGCACCGCGAAATTATCAGTCGCGAGCAAGGAACTAAACCAAGCCAATCTGGACCAAACAACCTCTTCCTCGAACATCTCGCTTCGGGAGCAACTATCCGATCAATTATCGAGCTTGCAAATCGTATTTCTGGAGAAGTAGTTTCTTATGTCGATTCGGCAGGAGAGGTGGTGGTCGCTTCTGCTGAAGAAATTCCGACAGGCCCTCCCTCAACTTCTACTGAGGTATCTATCAACGGACGACTACGCGGTGCGATCAATATTTTTGGGTCTAAGAAGAATTCTCATCAAGCAGTTGGCGTAGCTACAGCTCAATCACTCGCGGTATTACTATCACGAAGTGATATGCCCGTAGCCTTAGTGCGACGAGAATGGTTGCTCAGTTTGATAGCTTCACCAGATGATCCCGAAATAGCCTCAGATATAAGGGCTAAAGCTGCTGGCTTAGAACTTGTCGGGAATACTTTGCAGCCAGTGATCTTCTCTGGTTTCTCAATCAATGATCGCTCTCCACTACTTGCTTCACTTGCGAGTTCAAGAGTAGGACTAGTTATCGACCTTGATGATTGTCTTGCAGTAATTTCAATAACTCCGAGAGAACGTACAAAGGAGCGCGCTCGACGTGAGCTGCTTGAGGCAACTCTTAATTCATTAACTACCTCGCTAGATATTTCCCTCCGTCAACGTCTTCGAATAACTGCAGGTGATCCAGTAACAGATATTTCTTCACTCGGCCGCAACATGCGTACTGCACGAAGTGCAAGCAGAATTAATGAATTGCTGGGCAACTCTGCCTCCATTCGGTATGCCTCAGAACTTGGTGCCCACCAGTTACTTGCTAATTCGGTTCCTGATCGAACTCTTGAGCTTTTCGTCGATGAACAGATCGGCGCTCTGATAGATGCAGATGCACGTGGAAGTCGCGATCTGGTGGGAACTTTGGAAGCCCTTGCTCGCGCTGGCTTCTCTAAGACGATCGCATCGGAGGCCCTTGGCATCCGGAGACAGACCCTTCATAACCGCCTGGGTAAAATTTCTGAGGTACTCGGTCCCACTGCACTCGAGGATTCTGAGAGAAGATTTAGCCTCCAAGTAGCACTCGTGGCCTGGCGCCTACGGATCAGTGCTGCCGCCCGAGGCTAAGAGAAAAAAGATTTTCTTGCTTCGTCCCTTTTGTGCTTGACCACGGTCAAATAGATACCTAGCGTCGACTTCACACTTCCCTTGGACCCATATAAAGACCCAGAAAGACCCTGCACCAAAAAGTAATGCCCCGATTTACCCCGAAAGTCCATTAATTCGAACTGAATGGAGATCCCTTTGAAGCGTCGGGCACTCGCCGTCGTCGCAGGAGTCACAGCTGTACTCCTCGCGGCATGTTCTAGCTCATCCTCATCATCTACTGCTGCCGAAGAAGCCGCTCCCGCTGTGGAGAAGCTCAAGGTTGCCTTCGTCTACATCGGCGTCCCTGGTGACGCTGGTTGGACCTATATGCACGATCAAGGTCGTTTGGAAATGGAAGCTGCACTCGGCGATCAAATTGAGACCACTGCAGTTGAAAATGTTCCAGAAGGCCCAGCCGGTAAGAAGACTTTTGAAGATCTCGCCCGTCAGGGATACAAGTTGATCTTTGGAACTTCATTCGGCTACATGGATCCAATGCTTGAAGTTGCTGCTGCTTACCCAGATGTGAAGTTCATGCACGCAACCGGTTACAAGACTGCTCCCAACATGGGTACTTACTTCGGTGCTGCTGAAGAAGCCCGCTTCCTTTCGGGCATGATCGCCGCTTCGGTATCGAAGAGCGGTCGCCTGGGTTACGTTGCTGCGTTCCCGATTCCTGAAGTAGTTCGTGGAATCAACGCATTCGAACTCGGCGCACAAGCGATTAATCCCAAGGCCACGACCAAGGTTGTATGGACCTCAACTTGGTATGACCCCACCATTGAGAGCAAAGCTGCTCAATCTCTCTTGAACGCTGGTGCTGACGTACTTGCGCAACACCAAGATTCACCTGCAACTGGCCAAGCTGCGGAAGAGGTAGGCGCTCGTTGGCTCTCTTACAACAGCAATATGCAAAGCCTTGCTCCTAAGGCTTGGGCTGGCGGTCCAGGTTGGGATTGGGGCCCCTTCTACATCGCGCAAGCAAAGGCCGTCATTGATGGCACTTGGAAGAGTGAGCAGTACTACGGAAACATGAAGGATGGCATGGTCAAGCTCTTCGGACCTGCTGAAGATGTTCCTGCAGACGCTGCAGCAGCCGTGAAGGCCGCGCAAGATGCCTTCATCGCTGGTACCGCTGCTCCGTTCGATGGTCCAATCCTTGATCAAGCCGGCAAGACACAGGTCGCTCAAGGTGCAACAGCACCAATGGATGCCCTGATGTCGATGCAGTACTTCGTCAAGGGTGTTCAAGGAACCATCGCGAAGTAATT
>WLIL01000028.1 GCA_009702245.1 Actinomycetota bacterium | reverse complement strand
CGGAAGCGCTGCTCACGTCCACGCCCTGCGCAGTCACAATCGAATCGCCTGCAAGCACTCCGGCTCTCTCGGCGGGAGAAGCACCGACCACGCTAGCCACTTCTACCCCGCCGCCTTTCCCCGTGCGGAGCCAGAGACCTACGCCGGTGTATCGGCCGGCGAGTGATTGATCAAATGCGCCTACTTCTATTACTCCGTAATAACTCGACCAGCGATCCCCGGATGCGCGTAGCATTCCTTCAATCGCTGCCCGCCGGAGCAAATCAGAAGTAGCCCCCTTATTTGAGTACTGCGAAATAGAGGCTTCCGCTTCGTCAAGAACGCCAGTGTTTGAGTGCGTGAGGCGGCCTGCGCTGAAAGCTCCCAGGGCAAGCAGAGACACGAGAACTACGCGAATAAGCGTGCCTCGACTGCCTCTAAGTACCCGTTTCATAGGCCTAGTGTAGTCGGGCGAAAACTAGACCTTGAGGTACTTGCGCAGCGTGAGAAACGAGGCAATCGCCGAAACCACGAGGCCTGTGAGCAGCAACAGCAGGCTCGCGTTCCACACATCTGCCCAGCCAAAGAAGTTTGTAAATGTCAGCAGAGGTGCAACACGGGCATCGACCAACGATTTGAGTGCTGCAAGAATTCCAGTGGCAATCCCCCAGCCGATGATTGCTGAGATCAACCCTTCGAGAAGAAACGGAAGTTGAATCGAGAAATTTGAGGCACCTACGAGACGCATCACACCTGTCTCGCGGCGTCTATTAAACGCTGCGATACGTAGAGTGTTAGAAATAAGTAGCGCTGCCGTGAGCACACTGATCAAGCCGATTGCGAGCGCACCATCTCTGAGCACTCCCAATAGTTTGAAGAATTTATCGAGAATCGTGCGTTGATCTTGCACCGAGTCAATTCCTGGACGACCACTAAACGCGCTTTGTACGATGGCAAACTGTTTGGGGTCCTTCAACTTCACGCGATAAGACTCAGGCAACTGATCAGCTGTGACGTTATCAACCAGCGCGGTGCCCTTGAATCGTTCTTTAAAACGCGCAAATGCTTCAGCTTGAGATTCATAATAGACGTTGGCAACAATTGGAAGTGTCTTTAGATCGCTTTCGATCTGCGCTCGCTGTTCCGCTGTGACTGGACCGCCAGAGCACGTCGGGCTATCCGAAAGCTGTCCACATAAGAAGATGGAGACTTCGATCTTGTCGTACCAATAATCCTTCATCACACGTACTTGGCTATTCGCAAGCAGGCCAACGCCCAAGAGCGAGAGGGAAATAGCGACGGTAATTACCACCGCAATAGTGAGAGTGATATTGCGGCGAAGCCCGTTGAGAACTTCTTTGGTTACAAATCCTGCACGCATCAGATCACCCGCTGTATCCGTAGATACCGCGAACCTGATCGCGGACTACTATGCCGTTTTCGAGCTCAATAACGCGTTTGCGCATTTGATCAACAATCTTGTCATCATGCGTTGCCATCACCACAGTGGTGCCGGTGCGGTTAATTCGATCAAGAAGTTTCATAATTCCCACGCTCATTGTGGGGTCAAGATTTCCGGTGGGCTCATCGGCAATAAGAATCTGCGGCTTGTTAATAAACGCACGCGCAATTGCAACGCGCTGTTGCTCGCCACCGCTGAGTTCGGCCGGCATACGATGGCCATAATCATCGAGCCCGACGAGTTCGAGCACTTCTGGTACCTCGCGAGCAATCTCCTTCGGTGCCGCGCCCACAATTTGCATGGCGAAAGCGACGTTTTCACTGACCGTCTTATTGGGTAGGAGTCGGTAATCCTGAAAGACAGTGCCGATGCCGCGCCGGAATTCGGGCACCTTCCACTGAGAGAGCGTGCTGAGATCTTTACCTGCAACGAACATCCGCCCAGATGTGACTTTCTCTTCGCGGATGATGAGCCGAAGGAAGGTGGACTTTCCTGAGCCTGATTGACCCACCAAGAAGACGAACTCCCCTTTGGCTACTTCTAGGGTCACCGAATCGAGGGCAGGGCGGTCCTGTTTTGAATAGGTCTTCGCGACGTTTTCGCAACGAATCATCTGCGCATCACTCTCCGGAGTCTAGGCGGGGCGGGCTGGCTAGGCGCCAGTGGCACGCCGCCACCTAATCCCTGCCTGTATGAACCCATCAATATCTCCATCGAGAACAGCTCCGGTATTTCCGGTCTCCCACTCGGTTCGGTGGTCTTTGACCATTTGGTAAGGGTGGAGCACGTAGGAGCGGATCTGGTTTCCCCATGAGCCTTGAGTATCTCCACGTAAGGCATCGATCTTGGCGGCTTCCTCTTGGCGACGCCGCTCCAGCAACTTCGCTTGGAGCACAGCCATTGCCGAGGCTCGATTTTGCATTTGTGAACGTTCGTTTTGACATGAGACCACGATGTTGGTCGGAATATGCGTAATACGCACCGCCGAATCGGTGGTGTTCACTCCCTGACCACCAGGGCCACTTGAGCGAAATACATCGATGCGTAATTCCTTTTCATCGACTTCCATATGATCACTCTGCTCAACAACTGGGACTACTTCGACTCCCGCAAACGAAGTGTGGCGACGATTCTGACTGTCGAAGGGCGAGATACGCACCAACCGATGTGTTCCTTGCTCGACAGAGAGAGTGCCATATGCATAAGGTGCGGCTACTTTGAAGGTAGCTGACTTGATGCCCGCTTCTTCTGCGTATGAAGTGTCTAGTACCTCTACTTTGTAATTGTGGCGCTCTGCATATCGCAAATACATCCGCAGGAGAGCCTCCGCCCAATCCGCGGCATCAACGCCACCTGCTTCTGAACGAATAGTGACCAATGCTTGGCGTGCGTCGTATTCACCATTAAGCAAGGTGCGAATCTCCATGGCACCAATTTCCGAAGTGAGAGCATCAAGCTCGGTTGCAACATCGGCAAGCGCGCTGGCATCTTCTTCGCCTTCGGCAAGTTCAAGCAAGAGATTCAGATCATCCACACGAGAACGGAGGGCGCCGAGTTTGGCTACCTCATCTTGAGTATTTGAGAGCTCGCTGGTGACTTTTTGAGCATTCTCCGGATCGTCCCAGAGGTCTGGCACCGAAGCACTGATCTCAAGTTCGACGATGCGCGCCCGCAAAGTGGTGATGTCGAGAACCGATTCGATCGATGCCAATGTGGAATCGATCGCCTCGATTTCGATACGTAATTCGCGATCAGCCACTTACCTACCTTACCGGGTTTACGCGTACCTCCGCCCGCGCGTGGGCCGAGAGCAAACGCCATTGACCGGTGAGCAATCGGGTCTTCGCACGTAAGCCAATCTCGACTTGCGACCCCCTGGCAACCACGCTCTCAAGCAAGATGCCCTCGAGAAAGTTGGAATGTTCGAGAGCGAGCTGGCCCAGTGCCACCGCTCGTGCGCTCTCCGGATCAATAGCAACCAAGCCACTTGCGTAATAAGTTCTTTGATCAACGCTTGAGGCGCACGTGAGCGCAATCTCTTCAGCCATGTTATTGAGCAGTGCATTCGCGGTGGACACTTGGCCGATAGAAACTGCCACTGTAAGCGCAGCGGTGAGTAGTGCGAGGTAGCCAAGAATGAGCGGTAGTAGGGACCCACGTTCGTCGCGAACGATCGACCTCCTCACTTCACCTCCTCAAAAAGGTCAACTAATTCGCTATGGGTCACATTGATTCGACGCGCAAATAATCCGCCATCGATGCGCCCAGCAACGCGAGCAGTGACGCGCGCACCCGGTGTGAGACAAGGATTCGCCGAGCAATCAAAATTGAAGGTGACGCCATCCCCAAGATCCTTGATGGCATCCTTAGCAATGTAGGTTCCTTGAAGTAATCCCGTCGGCGAATCAGACGCCGCTTTGAGTACGTGAATCGCCTCGCGCACTGCGAAGTCAGCGCGCATCTCTCCTTCATGGATGCACATGAGCGCAACGGCACCTGCCACAAGTGGAGTAATGAGCGGGATAGCAAAGACAATGAATTCGAGGGTGGCGCTACCTCGGTCATCACGTAGGCGGGAAAGAAGCATGCGCCCAACATGATCGCTCTGCGTCGTTTCGTCTACCCCAAGAAAGGCAGATGTGGATTAAGCCTTCCCAAACCTTCTTTGGCGTTCGGCATAAATCTCTATTGCCTGCCAGAGCGTGCGACGATCTGCATCAGGCCAGAGGGTATCCAAGAAGACCATCTCTGCGTATGCCGATTGCCAGAGTAAGAAGTTACTTGTCCGCTGCTCTCCGGAGGAACGTAAGAAGAGATCAACATCAGGTAGATCCGGCTCATCCAAGTAAGTAGCAAAGAGCTTTTCAGTAATTCGATCTGGATCTACTTTCCGTCGCTTGACGTCCAATGCCAAAGCTGCAGCAGCATCAGCAATTTCGGCACGTCCACCGTAATTCACACACATCGTGAGAGTGAGAGTTGAATTCTTCTTGGTGAGTTCTTCGGCTTCTTCCAGTTCGCGAATGACCGACTTCCAAAGGCGCGGCTCACGGCCAGCCCATCGCACTCGCACGCCTAATTCATGCATTTCATCCCGGCGGCGGCGGATGACCTCTCTATTGAAATTCATCAAGAAGGTAACTTCTTCTCGCGAACGTTTCCAATTCTCTGTAGAGAACGCATAAGCACTCAAATGTGTGACGCCAATTTCGATGGCGCCATTAACCATGTCAAAGAGCGAAGCCTCACCCGCTTCATGTCCGGCGGTACGCGGTAGCCCTTGCGCCTTGGCCCATCGGCCATTGCCATCCATCACGACGGCAACATGTTTAGGGATAGAGCCCTTTGGGAGCTTTGGCGCTTTCGCACCCGAGGGATGTGGCGCTGGTGTCTTCGGCTTGCTCATGTGCGTTCCACAAGCGGAAGGCTACGCAAACCATGCTCAAGATGCCAAGAGAGATAGGCCGCGACAATGCCGTGTGCCTCGCGTTGATGGCGCGCTTCACTCGCAATGGCAGACTCCCAATCACCTTCCATTAAATTCCCCAGGAGCGTGAGCGTCTCCGATGCGGGAGTAGCAGTTGCTGGCGGTCGACATTCGCCACATACCGAGCCACCACCAGCTAAAGAAAACCATTTATGTGGCCCTTCAGCTCCGCAACGGGAGCAGGCATCGAATGAGGGCGCATAGCCACCGACGGCAAGTGAACGGATAAGAAATGCGTCGAGCACCAAGGCAGGGTCATAGGTGGACTCGGCGAGAGTGCGAAGTGCACCCACAACCAAGAGAAATTGCTGGAGCGCTGGCTCTTCAACTAGCGCAGTGAATCTTTCGGCAGTTTCCAGTACGGCATTTGCCATAGTCCACTTTGAATAATCACCAGAAAGTACGTCCCCGTATGAGTGGAGGGTCTCTGCTTGCGTGATGATGTCAAGCGAACGTCCTGTGTGGAGTTGTAAATCCACATGCATCGCCGGCTCAAGACGTGCGCCAAATTTGCTCATGGTGCGACGCACACCTTTAGCAACTGCTCGTACTTGGCCGTGCTCTCGCGTTAACAGCGTGACGATGCGATCCGCCTCACCTAATTTATGGGTGCGCAGCACAACCGCTTCGTCACGATAAAGACCCATGCGCCTACTCTGCCTAGCGAATGGCTCGGTTAACCGCAGACACGACCGCTTTCAACGAGGCAGTCAAGATATTCGGGTCAATTCCCACTCCCCAGAGCACTTTGCCCTCCACAGCACACTCAAGATATGCAGCTGCGCGTGCATCGCCACCGGCAGACATCGCGTGCTCGGCGTAATCAAGAACCCGCACATCTACACCATGTGCGGCCATAGCGGCGCAGAACGCCGCAATGGGTCCGTTGCCGGAACCCTTGAGAACAACTTCCGTGCCGTAATCAAGCATCGCGACTTCAAGTTCGTTAACGCCCTCAACATTTGAAGATTGCGACATGCTGCGAAGCGAGAAGCGACCCCAAGAAGCGCGTTCGCTTGGCAAATACTCATCTTCGAAGATGTGCCACATAGCCTCTGGCGTCACTTCGCCGCCTTCTGTGTCGGTCTTTGACTGAACTACTTGGCTAAATTCGATTTGCAGGCGGCGTGGCAAGTCAAGGCTATGGTCGCTCTTCATAATGTAGGAGACACCGCCCTTACCGGATTGAGAGTTCACCCGGATCACTGCCTCGTAAGTACGTCCTACATCACGCGGATCAATCGGCAAATACGGAACAGCCCAGAGAATGTCATCAACGGTCTTGGCGACAGCCGATGCATCGCGCTCCATATGCTCGAAGCCCTTCTTAATAGCATCTTGATGAGATCCCGAGAAAGCGGTGTACACCAAGTCCCCGCCATAGGGATGGCGCTCCGGAACGCGAAGTTGGTTTGCGTACTCAACCGTGCGGCGAATTTCATCGATCTGGGAGAAATCAATCATGGGATCAACGCCTTGGCTGAAAAGGTTCAATCCAAGTGTCACCAAACATACGTTTCCAGTGCGCTCCCCATTACCAAAGAGAGTTCCTTCAATGCGATCAGCACCAGCTAGGTAACCGAGTTCAGCAGCCGCCACCGCAGTGCCCCTATCGTTATGCGGATGGAGGCTCAGTACTACTGAATCGCGATAGGCAAGATTGCGGTGCATCCATTCAATGGAATCTGCATAAACGTTAGGTGACGCCATTTCGATTGTCGCCGGAAGATTAATAATGGTCTTCCAATCCGGTGATGGTTGCCACACATCCATCACCGCATTGCAGACCTCGGCTGCGTACTCAAGTTCTGTGCCGGTGTAGGACTCCGGTGAGTACTCAAAAAAGATATCGGTGCCGGGGACTGTCTCCACAAGTTTCTGACAGAGCTTGGCACCTTCAACAGCAATCGCCGTAATGCCCTCTTTATCCAAACCAAAAACTACGCGACGTTGAAGCGTTGACGTGGAGTTGTAAAGATGAACGATCGCTTGCTTGGCACCCTTGATAGATTCGTAGGTGCGCTCGATGAGGTGCTCGCGGGCCTGGGTAAGCACTTGAATCACGACATCATCGGGAATGAGATCTTTTTCAATAAGTTCGCGGACGAAATCAAAATCGGTTTGGCTCGCACTGGGGAAGCCCACCTCAATCTCCTTGTAACCCATCTTTACTAACAACTCGAACATGGCGAGTTTGCGGGCTGGGTTCATCGGATCAATCAACGCTTGGTTTCCATCGCGCAAATCGACGCTGCACCATTGCGGGGCGACGGTAATTGTCTTTGTTGGCCAGGTGCGATCGGAGAGGTTTAGAGCATTGAAAGGTGCGTACCGATGAACCGGCATCTTCGAGGGGCGCTGTACGGCAGAAAATTTCTTTGTCATGTCTTGGGTCCTTTGCTCGCTAGTGGGGGCCGGAGAACGCCAAAACCCGCGACGAGGGGACCGACCTTAGAGGACCCCGTCGCGGCAGCTAAGGAGAAGCGAGCGCCACATAGTGGGTTCAGATTAGCAGGCGGGCAAATGATCGGGCTACCGGCTCCCATGTCGCCAGCAATTGCCCTTCAGCCGCCTCCGTTTCGGCAATCACCTCAGCGGGAGTGCGAGCGAGCCCCTTCATCGAGGAAGGCGTGGACCACGCGGCCATGAGCTCGCCCCCAATTTCCGGATGGAATTGCATCCCCCAGGTGCGCTCCCCTACACGGTAGGCCTGATGCGGGAAGTCTGAGTCGCTCATGAGGAGTTTCGCGCCCGCAGGCAATTCGATAATTTCATCAACGTGCCACTGGGCGGCACGAACCGCTCCGGTGATGCTGTGAAAGATCGGGTCATCAGAAAGATCAACAACGGGAGCGAGATCATAAGTGCCCACTTGTTCCCCGTGATTGCTCCGCTCCACTTTTCCGCCGAGAGCTACCGAGAGCAATTGACCGCCTAGGCAAATACCTAGTGTGGGGCGAAAACTGATGGCTTCTCGACGGAGCAGCGCACGCACTGCAGGGAGCCAAGGTGCGGAAATATCATCTTCACAATTCATACTGCCACCGAGAACTAAGAGCCCATCGGCAACACCATCGAGAGTATTCGGAATGGCATCACCTCGATATGCATGACATTCAACAAGCTCTACGCCCTCATCTGCGATCCACTCACCAAAAAACGCCGCCGTCGTGTCTGGCTCATTGATGACTACAAAGAGTTTGGCCATGTATTACAACACAGGGAGGTAACGGTCGAGCTCGAAAGCAGTCACCTGGCGACGGTACTCGGCCCACTCTGCACGCTTGTTGCGTAAGAAATGGTCAAAGACGTGCTCACCCAAAGTTTCGGCAACGAGTTCACTCTTCTCCATGGCAGCAATTGCTTCCGCCAAGTCGGTGGGTAGCGGTGCAATACCTAGCGCACGCCGCTCAGCTGGAGTTAATGACCACACGTCATCTTCGGCGCCTTCCGGAAGTTCGTACTCCATTTCGATTCCCTTGAGTCCAGCAGCCAGGATCACTGCAAACGAGAGGTATGGATTACAAGCTGAATCTGGTGAACGAAGTTCGATACGAGTGGAATTTCCCTTACCTGGCTTATACATAGGGACGCGCACTAAAGCGCTCCGGTTGTTATGCCCCCACGAAATAAAGGCAGGAGCTTCACCCCCGCCATGTAGGCGCTTGTATGAGTTCACCCACTGATTTGTGATCGCGGTAATTTCAGGTGCGTGACGTAAGAGCCCTGCGATAAACGAACGACCTACTCGCGAGAGTTGGTAGGGCGCACCGGCTTCGTGGAATGCATTGCGATCTCCTTCAAAGAGTGAAAGGTGAACGTGCATTCCGGAGCCTGGATGATCGGTAAAAGGCTTTGGCATGAATGAGGCAAATACGCCTTGCTCCAGCGCAACCTCTTTTACTACCAAACGAAATGTCATGATGTTGTCAGCCGTTGAAAGTGCATCGGCGTAGCGAAGATCAATCTCTTGCTGACCAGGGGCTCCTTCATGATGACTAAATTCCACGCTAATTCCCATCGCTTCAAGCATGGTGATCGCTTGGCGACGGAAATCATGGCCCACCACATTTGGCGTGTGGTCAAAGTACCCACCTGAATCAACGGGTACTGGAGCTTCCCCGCGCTTGGGCTTTTCTTCAAAGAGGAAGAATTCAATCTCGGGATGTGTATAGAAGGTGAATCCCATTTCAGCAGCGCGTGCAAGAGTGCGCTTCAACACATAACGTGGATCTGCGTATGAAGGGTTCCCATCGGGAAGCATGATGTCGCAGAACATGCGCGCAGTACCTGGTGCTTCTGCGCGCCAAGGCAAAATCGAAAAAGTAGAGGGGTCTGGTTTTGCCAGCATGTCGGATTCATAAACTCGCGCGAAACCTTCGATCGCCGAACCATCAAAGCCGATGCCTTCAGCAAAGGCGCTCTCCAACTCGGCAGGAGCCACCGCAACGGACTTGAGAAAGCCAAGTACGTCGGTGAACCAGAGACGGACGAAACGGATATCGCGCTCCTCAAGGGTGCGCAGAACGAATTCCTCTTGTTTTTCCATGGGACCAGTCTGCCTCCCTTGCGTTACAGCCGAGTAACAATCTCCCGCCAAACGCTGGTAATTGGCAATCTTCGATCCCTTCCGAAGGCTCGCACGCTCACTTTGGTCCCTGGTGGGTACTGCCGACGCTTATATTCGGCCGCATCAACCATTCGCAAGATCTTCTCAATGAGGGCCGGATCAAAGCCTTCTCGGGCAATCCACTCGGCACCGAGGTCGCCTTGTACGTAGGCATCCAGGATTCGGTCAAGGATGGGGTACTCAGGAAGGGAATCTGAATCACGTTGGTCGGGTCGCAATTCCGCACTCGGTTCCTTCGAAATAGAACTCTCTGGAATGGGCGCAATCTCGCCGGCAGCAAGGGCCACCACATTGCGCCACTTCGCCAGCTCCCACACGAGCGTCTTAGGCAGATCCTTAATCGGTGCAAAGCCGCCCACTGCATCACCGTAGATAGTCGAGTATCCGACTGCCAACTCGCTCTTATTTCCAGTTGCCAGCACTAGGTGGCCTTCAGAGTTTGAAAGAGCCATCAACGAAGTTCCGCGCACGCGGGCCTGTACATTCTCCTCGGCCAATCCAGTGAGCTTGAGTTCACCCACAAAGGCAGCTACCAGCGGTTCAATTTCTACCGTACGAATGTTGATACCTAAATTCTCTGCGAGCGCATACGCATCGCTCTTGGAATGATCCGAGGAATATTTGCTTGGTAGCGAAACTCCAAAGACTCGATCTGCTCCCAGCGCATCTACTGCGATGGCTGCCACTAGCGCTGAATCAATTCCACCGGAGAGTCCAAGAATTACAGACTTAAAATTATTCTTCTCTACATAATCACGCAAGCCCACTACGAGTGCGCTCCACACTTCTCCATGCATGTCTAGGCGTGTGGCTATCCCGGAAGGTAAAGGCTGTTCAATGGTTCGAGTTTCATCGTTTATCACAAGATCTACTGCGACAGCACTTCGTACTGGTAATTCTAGGTCGGTCACCATCAAACCATCTTCGAATTGTGGAGCACGCGCCACCAACACACCTGCACTATCAACGATCATGCTGTCACCATCAAAGACCAATTCGTCTTGTCCGCCCGTCATGTTTACATATGCAAGCGCGCATCCCGCCTCTCGAGCACGGCGCGAACAGAGCGCAAGCCTGGCATCATCTTTTTCTTGCTCGTAAGGACTTCCGTTGATGACCACCAGGAGCCCGGCATTGCGTTGCTTAATTTGGGCAACCGGACCACCTTCTTGCCAAAGGTCTTCGCAGATCGCAACTCCGATATCTATTCCTTTGTGGCGAAAAACTAAAGATTCTTCGCCCGGAACGAAATATCGGAATTCATCAAAGACCCCATAGTTGGGCAGATGGTGCTTCGCATAGGTAGCGACCACGGAGCCTTCATGAATGAGTGCCAACGCATTCTGCGGATTGCCTGCGGGGACTCCAAGTGTTTCGGACTTCAGATTCTGCTGGTCGAGGAATCCGACGATTACTGGCAAGTGTCCGCAACCCGCATGCTTGATGTCATCTGCCAAGATCGATAACTGCTCCAGCACAGCGCTTTGAAACGAAGGGCGCAGGGCCAAGTCTTCAATCGGATAGCCAGTCAGCATCATCTCCGGAAAGACCACAAGGTCGCTTCCCTGATCGGCGGCTTGCACTGTGTACGCCACCACCAGATCCGCATTTCCCGCAAGATCGCCCACCTTCGGGTTCACTTGAGCCAACGCCAGGCGAAGGTGCGCGCGAGTGGACATATATAGAGCCTACATATCTCCCATTCACCCGCCTACCCAGTCCCTACCCGAGATCCGGGGTGGCTGTTAGAATAGGCGCTACCCAGGGACCCCCAGTGGCCTTGAGGCGGAGGAATCAAGATGAACACATCTCTTTATGCTGGCATTTCACATAGGCGCGTCACCGTGCTTGATATTGCGGCGGCCAAAGAACGCGGCGAGAAGTGGGCGATGCTCACTTCATATGACCAAATGACTGCAGAGATATTTGAGGAAGCGGGCATACCAGCACTCCTTGTGGGAGACAGCGCGGCAAACACAGTTCTTGGCTATCAAAACACCATCGGTGTCACCGTCGATGAATTAATTCCGCTGACTCGCGCGGTAGTTCGGGCAACCTCGCGGGCCATGGTCATCGCAGATCTTCCTTTCGGATCTTATGAAAGCTCCCCCACCCAAGCATTGGAGACGGCCACTCGCTTCTTTAAGGAAGCCGGCGCACATGCTGTAAAACTTGAGGGTGGCACTCGCGTACTTCCGCAGATTGAAATGTTAGTCACCCACGGCATCCCAGTCATTGGCCATCTTGGATTAACTCCACAATCAGTCCATACACTCGGTGGGTATCGCGTCCAAGGACGTGGCGGCAAAGGCGAAGAGATTATTCGCGATGCAAAAGCTATCGAGAGCGCAGGGGCTTTCGCCGTAGTTCTTGAATTAGTGCCCAGCGATCTCGCGACGCGAATTACCTCATCCATCAGCATTCCCACCATCGGAATTGGTGCCGGCAAGAGTTGTGATGCCCAAGTTTTGGTCTGGCAAGACCTCCTCGGGTTAACGGCAAAGAGCCCGAAACTTGCCAAGAGATACCTGGAACTCCGCTCACTTATGGGCGAAGCCGTCACCGCGTGGGCCAAGGATGTTGCCACCGGAGAATTCCCAGGAGCAGACCAAACTTTCGAGTAAGTATCCTTGCCAGATGCTCACACGCCTTAAGTCACTTGCGATCGATCTGACACCTCTTCGGACTTCTCGAGATTTCCGGATAATCATGGTTTCTGGGCTCATCACTTTCCTCGGATCAATGGTCACCTATGTTGTGCTTCCCTTTCAGGTAAAGGAGATCACCGGCTCTTATGTCGCCGTTGGCCTTCTTGGTGCCATCGAAATTGTGCCCCTGGTTATTTTCGGTCTCTACGGTGGCACCTTGGCCGATGCCATTGATCGCAAGAAAATGATTGTCCTTATGGAGGTAGCCAGTCTCGTATTGACCACTATCTTGTTGATCAATTCACTCCTGCCCCATCCAAAGCTCTGGGTGCTTTACGTGGTTGCCGGCATCTTTGCAGCAGTAGATGGCCTTGCGCGTCCCAGTCTTGATGCCATGATCCCGCGGATATTGCCGCACGATCAGATGATGGCGGCTAGCGCCCTTCGAAGTGTGCGTTGGCAATTTGGTGCTGTCTTAGGTCCCGTTATTGGCGGAATTCTCATCACATGGAAAGGCGCTAACGCCGGATACATTTTCGACGTGGTCACTTATGCGGTGAGCATTCTCCTGCTGATCCGACTCGCTCCGTCGCCAGCTGAACATGATTCACCGGCCCCAAGTCTCTCTTCACTTATGGAGGGGGTGCGCTATGCAATGAGTCGAAAAGACCTCATGGGGACTTATGCGGTGGATTTGGCGGCCATGTTCTTCGCCATGCCGATGGCCCTCTTTCCTTTTTTTGCCGACGAGCTCCAAGCCCCATGGGCCCTAGGTTTGCTCTACTCCTCGATGATGTTCGGTTCCGTCCTGGCCACCTTCACAAGTGGGTGGACCAAGAAGATTCACCGGCATGGATGGGCAATTCTCATCGCAGCAATTTTTTGGGGCGCGGGCATTTCACTTGCAGGTGCTACTTCGTTTCTGCCGTTGGTTTTCTTTGGATTAATCCTTGCCGGCGGAGCCGATCAAATCAGTGGCATCTTTAGAACAACGGTGTGGAATCAGACAATTCCCGTTGAATTACGCGGGAGATTGGCCGGAATTGAACTCCTCTCATACTCACTCGGACCGTTAGGCGGCCAGGCGAGGGCTGGCGTGATGGCGCAATTTAGCGGGCTTCGAACATCCATTGTGGGCGGTGGAATTCTCTGTATCGGAGCTGTTGCGGCACTCGGCGCAGCTCTTCCTACCTTCCGAAAGTACGATGATCGCACCAATGAGTTCGCTCTTGCAGAACGGAAAAAACGGGCGCTCACTCCAGAAATAGAATAAGAAATACGCCACCGTCGATGGCGACATTCTCCAGATAAATGAAAAAAAATCGCGACACGACACGAACAAATAATGTCTATGTGTTGGCTATCGAGTGAATTAAGTGTCACACTTTGCTTGCAAAGAGTCCGATGACGGATCGGACCCCTCAGACAGGAGATGCACGTGGCTGCTAGCACCACGCGTAAGACCGTAGCCAAGAAGCGCCCAGCCAAGAAGGCTGCAGCGAAGAAGGCACCGGCCAAAAAGCGCACAGCAAAGAAGCGCGCCGCTAAAAAGGCACCAGCTAAGAAGGCT
>WLIL01000027.1 GCA_009702245.1 Actinomycetota bacterium | reverse complement strand
CGATTGCCCCCAATAATTTAGAAGTATCGCACCACGGAATTCTTTATAAAGTTGATGCTGCAAATACTGCAGCAACCAAGCTTGTTGATGCGCAAACCAAAGAACCTGGTTGGTCTTGCTTCGGTGACACGGGAATCCCTGGCGCCACTGCCTTCAGTCCGGCAGCACCTTCGAGCTGGATATCTTTTTGGGCGCCAGGAGGAGATTTTAAAGAGTATCCAGCAAATACCGGCATGAAAATCAAGGCTGGAGATCAATTTATTTTGCAATCACATTTTCATCTTCGAAGTGGAGCACAGAAGAGTGCATCGATGAAAGTGACTCTCTCGCTAGCCCCTGCGGGCGCAAAGACCAGTGAGTTAAAGACCCTCTTAATTGCCG
The DNA here is from genome assembly GCA_009702245.1 of Actinomycetota bacterium. Taxonomy (GTDB): domain Bacteria; phylum Actinomycetota; class Actinomycetes; order Nanopelagicales; family Nanopelagicaceae. The sequence goes on along the minus strand of WLIL01000027.1, from coordinate 13,754 downwards.
CTCCCATCGAATTGGCATGTACCTCTTCGGAGAAGGGTCCCCTCTGTGCGCGGGATGCCGCGCTTGCCGATCTCGCAAAGCGCACTTCGACAAAAGCGTCACTCCAAGAAAACACCTTGCTCTATATTTGCGGGAAAGATCCGAGAAACCCAGTCGCGAGTAATACTTCCGAGTGCACGAGTACCTTGCCATCTGCGACGGCCATCTACGGGGCAACAGGGCATATGCATCAACTCGGGCGCACAATTAATATTACCTACTTCAATAAGGCGACTGGAGCTAGCACAACACTTTCATCAAGAGATCTCTGGGATTTCGATAATCAGAAAACGGATTGGCAACCTAAACCGATACAGGCAAGCCAAGGTGACCAGATCAAAGTTACCTGCACATACGATGTGAGCTTGCGTTCTAAGCTTCCGGAGTTTAGAGACTTATCACCGAATTATGTTGTCTGGGGCGAAGGTACAAGAGATGAAATGTGCCTAGCAATTGTCAATTACACAAATTAGCTTTTTACTTCCTACTTACTTTCGAGAACGCCAAATCGAAAGTCCCCAAAGAATCAATGGAATCTGAAGGGGTAAGCGTACATAAGCTATTGCTTGCTCCCAAAAAGAACGATGGCGCCAGAGCCAGGCCATATAGAGATTCCCAGGAAAAACTGCAATGAAGAGCAGCGCGGCAAGCAAGCCAGCTGTAGGTGTAGTTTTTGCATTAAGTACTAACAATCCGACGGCTATTTCGAATATGCCACTTGAGATCGTCCAGAAGCGCGCAGATAGTGGCAGGAAGTGCGGGATGATCGCATCAAAGAACTTGGGATTGACGATGTGAGCTATTCCTGCAAAGAGCAAGAAGGCTGCCAGGACACGGGCGCTATTCGATGTGGTCACCTGAGTAAGGTAGCCCAGTGAAGTCTCGTCAGCATCTCCCACTCCTCGGCGCGCTTATGTCGCTGGTGCCAGTGACGATCGATGCTTATCTTCCTGCTCTACCCATGCTGGAACGGGATTTCGGGAGCACGACAACTTTTGTGCAGTACTCAGTGATGGTCTGCCTGCTCGGTTCAGCTACCGGCCAACTCTTCGTGGGGAGCATCAGCGACTCCTTTGGACGTAGACCCACCCTCTTTTGGGGTTTATCCCTCTTCACGGTCACTTCCTTGGCTTGTGCCTGGGCGCCATCTATCACGATCTTTCTCGCACTTCGATTTCTTCAAGGAATCACTAGTTCGGTGGGAACCGTAATGTCTCGAGCGGTAGTGCGTGATCTGCTGGATGGGAATTCGGCGGCGCGTGCATATTCCGCTCTGATGATCATCATGGGAGTCGCACCGATTGTTTCACCGATTATTGGATCCACATTGCTTAATTTTGCTTCGTGGCGGAGCATCTTCTACTTCCTCGCCCTCTTTGGCTTGATCCTCATCACGATGGTGCTCATCACGCTTCCAGAAACACTTCCCAAGGAGCGTCGAATCCCGACAAATAGAACGGCAAAGCGCGAAGCAAGAAGTCTGGTCTTTAAAGATCCGCTCTTTAGGATGTCAGTGATCGCATCAGCTTTTGTAAATGGAACTTTGTTGGTGTATTTATCTACTTCGACTTTTGCTCTGCAGCGTGAGTTCAACATCTCCCCACAACTCTTCTCAATTCTTTTTGCGGCGAATGGGCTAGGAATTGTGGCTGCAGGTCAAACTAATCGTCGCCTTTTGCTGAACTTCGGTCCGGCCACCATGCTCCGTTTTGGTTGCGGATGGGGCGCCTTCTGGGGGTTCGCGTTGGCGATTTATTCACACGTTGATCAGCCGGAGCTCTGGATCTCGGCGGCTCTTTTGCTGCTCACGATGAGCACAATAGGTTTTGCCTTCGCGAATTGCATCGCGCTAGCCACTCACCATCACGGGGCACGGGCGGGAACAGCAGCGGGTTACTTTGGAGCTTGCCAAACTTTCATTGGTGCGATCTTTGCAGCAGGAGCTAATGCGGTGAGTGCAACATTTACTGGAATGGCTTACGAACTCTTTATTCCAATGGCATTCGCGGCAATCATCATCATTCCCCTCTTGCCACGCTATGCCCCAACTTTTGTAAGAGCCGCTAATTCATGATCAGTAAGTTGTGGTGTGGGCAACAAGTCATCGAGTTGTGAAGCTATTCGCGCACTAGCGATCGGAGCAACGATAGATTCCTGCGCACGCAACCACGCCAGCGCGATAGATGCGATCGGTGCTCCATGAGCCTTACCTATTTCTTCAAGCTTGTCTAACGTGCTCCAGCCGCGATCGTTTGCATAGCTCTCGACTCCTGAAGCGCGCACACTCTCTACGGTGATCCCAGCACGATATTTGCCAGTAAGGAATCCACGAGCGACTCCATAGAACGGAAGCACTCCAATATTGTTTGCTACGCAGAATGAACGATACGAAGTTGGCAACTTATCTTGATCGAGCAAGTTAAACCAAGTCTGCAAAGCTACATACGGCGCGAGACCGTTCTCCTTACTTATGTATAAAGCCTCCTGAAGTCGTTCTTGGGAGTAATTACTGGCGCCTAACGCCCTTACCTTTCCCGCATTCACCGCGGCATCGAAAGCGCTCAAGGTTTCTACGAGAGGGGTTTCTTGGTCATCCTGATGTGCATAATAGAGATCGATGTAATCAGTGCCTAAGCGCGCAAGTGAATCATCTAGTGCGGCCGCAATGTTGCTTTTCGAGAGACCTTTGCGCGTATCAAGCATGGCGACTTTAGTGGCGATAACCATGTGATCACGGTTCTTTCGTGCCTTCATCCATGACCCAATGATGGTTTCGCTCTCGCCGCCAACGTTCCCTGGCTTCCATTGGCTATAAACGTCTGCAGTATCGATAAAGTTCCCACCGGCAGCAACATATTTATCAAGTACTTCGAAAGATTCCTCTTTAGTGGCTCCCCAACCAAAAGGATTTCCGCCTAAACAAAGCGATGAGACTGCAAGATCGCTACTTCCGATATTTTTCACGAAGTATGCCTTTCTAATTGGTTGTGATACTTACGAATCTTAATAAATCCAATAATCCAAATGGGATAGAGCGTGAGGAAGGCTACTCGGAAACTTGTAAGTGAGTAATTACCAAATATTTGTAGGACTATGCCCACGCTCAACATTGCAAGAAGAGTTGAGTAAAAACCAGCAGCGTTAATGATTCCATCTGCAGTTCCCATGTTTTCTAAGGGAATGTGTTTGCGCGCATGTGCAAAGCCGGTGAGTGATGCAGGTCCACCTATGGAGATAATTCCCATGAGGGCAATGAGTAACGAGTAGGGAGCTTGTCCTGGCCAGAGTAATACCAAAGTCCAGAAAGCTGCGATTAGTGTGCAGACAGAATATGAAATTCGATCAAGATGTTTGGGGAAGTGACCAATGAGGTAACCGAGTGCTATTCCTGCGAGCGCACCAAAGAAGACAATAGAAGTGAGCGACGTAGTTGCTTGGCTTTTGCTGAATCCTTCAGCTTTTACAAGGAATGGGACACCCCAAATAAGCGAAAACATGTTTGCTGAAAATGGACTACTCCAATGTGACCAGAAACCAATTTTGGTTGCAGGATGAGCCCACGTTATTTTCACTCTATTGATGAGGGCTTTTCGGGTTGGCCAAGAGTTCAGTAGAAGTTCTGGATTTCTGTCGCGGACAATTAGATATGAGAAAGTACCAACGACTGTAGAAGTCACGGTAAGAAGTGAGAAGGAGAAAGTCCAACTCTGATGACGCAGGACGTATGCGAAGGGGATTGCTGAGAGTAGTTGTCCAATCCATCCGAGTAATCCAATAATTTGCGTCATCATGGCATTTCTTGAAGGCGGGAACCATGAAGTCGTTACTCTCAGCACTGATATAAATGTCATCGCATCGCCGAGACCAACGATGATGCGGCCGGCAAGGGCCAACGGATACACATTGGTAAATGCCAAGAGAAGCTGACCGACGCCCATTACGAATGCACCGGTAGTGATCATGCGCCGTGGTCCGAAATGATCGAGCGCGACGCCGACGGGAATTTGTGCCAATGAGTAAGCGACGATTTGCACCACTGCAAACAGGCTTAGGAGCGCTGGTCCAACGTGATATCGGTGGGCAGCATCGAGAGATGCAACGCCGAACGAGGAGCGCTGGTGGACTGCCACGAGATAGGCGAGGGCAGCCACTCCCCAGTAGAGCCATGCCTTCCCGCCGACTCGTTCTACTATGGGTGTTACAGAGCGGATTTCGGGGTTTCCGCTCGGCTCCATGGGGTTAGCCTAAATCCGCAAGGGGCGTAGAGACGCATCTCAGAGTTCTCACAGGTGAGCCGATGATGATTCAAGCGTAAAAGGAGGTGAGAATGAGCCGAAAGTCGGTCAAGGGTTTCAACCGCGCTGGGGATACTGCGGCACTATTGGTGGGCATCGGCCTTGGTTGCACTCTCGCTCTCGAAGTTATTTCCTTGACCTCTGAGGATCTTTCGAAGACCTCTGGGCTCATCACTATTGCCTCACGCTTTGCGGCTCTCGTCGGCACCTATCTCGTATTAGTGGGATTACTGCTAGTTGCTCGCATTCCGTGGGTGGAGCGCTCAGTAGGTCACGATCGGATGGTGACCTGGCATCGAAAGCTCGGGCCTTGGTCGCTCTACCTCATTTTGCTTCATGTAATTCTTGTTGTACTTGGATACTCGAGTAATGATGGGATTCCGGTCTATAAAGAGTTTTGGAATTTGGTCACCACATATTCGTGGATGTTGCCCGCGCTCGTTGGATTCCTATTGATGATCGCTGCAGGCGTCACTTCATATCGTAAAGCTCGTGCGAAAATGGCTTATGAAACGTGGTGGATTATCCACCTCTACACATATCTTGCTATCGCACTCTCCTTTATGCACCAAGTCCTCAATGGCGTGATGTTCATTTCTCATCCACTCGCAAAAACGTGGTGGATTGCGATGTATATCTTTGTAGGTGGGTCCATGGTCTTATGGCGTTTACTACTACCTCTTTTTCGTTCACTTATTCACGGCCTTGTGGTGGAGAAGGTGGTCGTTGAAGGTCCAGGAGTGGTAAGCGTGCATATCCGCGGACGTCGCCTCGACAAGATGGGAGCTCGCGGCGGGCATTTCTTTGGATGGAGATTTCTCACCAAGAATTACTGGTGGCAATCACATCCGTACTCCCTTTCAGCAGCGCCACATTCAAAATTGCTCCGCATCACCGTGAAAGATTTGGGAGATCACTCGCGCTCGCTTGCCCATCTCAAACCAGGGACTCGAGTGCTAGCCGAGGGGCCATACGGAATTTTCACGGCTAATCGCGCTGCCGGTAAACATGTGCTTCTAGTGGGTGGTGGCGTGGGAATTACTCCGCTTCGAGCACTGATGGAGGAGTTTCCCAAAGGTGCATCTATTGATGTGATTTATCGTGCTTCGCGCGAGAATGATGTAGTGCTACATAAAGAATTAAACTTCTTGGCAGAACAATTAAACGCTCGCATTCATTACATGATTGGGCCCCGCGCGCAATATCCGTTGACGCCAAGCCATATGGCTTCGGTCGTTCCTCATATTGCGCTCTGCGACGTATTTGTTTGCGGTCCAGAGGCTTTAGTGCACCGAGTTCGTCACACTGTTGAAGCACTGGGTGTACCAAGTGATCGTTTCCACGACGAGGCATTTGCCTTTCATGGGGAATAAGGAGAAGAGATGAAGAAGGCCCTCTTAATCACTGGCGGCACAGTCGCAGGTATAGCTGCAGTGCTTTCATATACGCCGGCGCAACTTACAAGTGCATCGGGCAGCATCTCGCCGTCCGGTGGCGGCGCCACCATTAACTCTGGCGCGCCAGCAACTCCCTCTACGCAGGCTCCTGCCGAAACCACCGCACCCACATCCACCGATGCCAGCAATTCGAGCAGCGCCCCAAGTAACACACCTAAGAGCACCGCAACAAAGAAACCAGCAAGCGGCACTAAGGCTTCGAATTCTGGTAGCTCAGCGACCGCGTCGCCAACTACTACTCCTACGCAGACACCCACTTCCGCACCCGCTTCGACTCCCACTCCTGCGCCCACCCCCACACCTGCGCAAAATGCTCCGGCTTCAAATGTCACGGTCACTGGTCGTGGATATAACGCCGGTGGCTTTGGCACGGTCTCAGTTCAAATCACAGTAACGAATGGTGTAGTCACCGCTGCAAAGGCAGTGAGCTATCCCAATCGTGATAACCGCTCTGCATGGATCAGTAAACAAGCCATTCCGTGGCTGGTAGAACAAACACTCGCAGCCAAAGATTCAGCAAATGTTGCTGGCGTAGGTGGTGCCACGTATACATCTAATGCGTGGATTAATTCTTTGCAATCTGCTCTCACTGCAGCAGGCCTGTAACCAAATCGTATGCCGCTTCAGAAATTCGTGCATAACGAAGAAGTTTGGGGAACTGTTGTCTCGATCATTCTTAACTCCTCAAAGCACTCAGAAGATGAGTTGCGTGCAGGAGTGCACGAGATGGTCCAGTACTTCCATCGTATTGATGAACTCTTCTCAACGTACAAACCAACGAGTGACGTCAGTCGCCTGCGTACTGGTCGGTTAAATATCGAAGATGCACACCCATGGGTCAAGGATGTCTGGCATCTCTGTGAAGAAGCGAAGGCGTTTACTCTTGGAGCCTTTGACCCATGGGCAGTTTCAGGTGGCTTTGACCCAAGTGGGTACGTCAAAGGTTGGGCAGCAGATCGAGCTTTAGAACTGATACCAGCTATTGCGCACGTGCAGATAAACGCCGGTGGAGATATTTCGCTTCGTGGCGGTAATGCTCCGGGTGAGCCGTGGCGTATTGGAATTCGCCACCCGGACGATGCCACTCAAATTGCTGAAGTCGTGGAGATTTATGACGGCGCTATCGCTACTAGCGGCACATATGAACGGGGAGCGCACATCATTGATCCTTCAAACGGATTACCTGCGCTCGAAGCGCGTTCGGCCACCGTGGTCGCGCCCGATTCGGGGGTGGCTGATGCGCTCGCAACTGCACTTGTTGTTGCCGGTAGACATGGTGCTCACTGGTTTGTAGAGCACCCCACATGGTCTGCTTGGGTGGTGGATCGACATGGGGATCAGACCTGGGCGATCGGTCCACATTTCCCCAAAGGATAGGCTCACGTCATGTCGTGGCGCACGCGAAACCTAAAGACTCTCTCGGCAGTCTCCTTTGCCCAGGATGCGGCGAGTGAATTGCTCTATCCGATTCTTCCGATATTTATTACGGTCACCCTTGGTGCACCAGTTGTAGTGGTGGGAATGATTGAAGGGTTGGCCGAAGGCGCTGCTGCAATCACTAAATTAATTTCTGGAAAAATCTCCGACGGTCGAGCACGCAAACCCATTATCTTTCTCGGTTATCTCCTCGCTGCAATCGGCAAACTCCTAGTTGCACTTGCTTTTGTCTGGCCAATTGCCTTACTTGGGCGAGTAGTTGATCGGTTAGGCAAAGGAATTCGTGGAGCGCCTCGAGATGCGCTGTTAGTGATGGATATTCCAGTGGAAGATCGCGGCAAAGCTATTGGATTTCATCGGGCAGCAGATACTGCGGGCGCAGTCGTGGGTCCTTTGATTGGATTACTCATTATCCACTTTGCACACGGATCGCTTCGCACGGTGCTCTGGATTGCCCTGATACCTGCAGCGCTCTCCGTCTTTCTCATTAAATTTGTGAAGGAGACCGCGCCGCCTAAACGTGTGGACGCTTCAGCGGGGCATGGAGTGCTGCCGGCTGAATTAAAACGATTAGTACTTCTGATGGGCATCTTCGGTCTAGTGAATTTCCCAGATGCACTGATTTTGCTCCACTTGCATCAAATCGGGTTCTCTACCTTTCAAGTAGTAGCGCTCTATGCACTCTTTAATCTTTCCTATGCTCTCCTTGCATATCCACTTGGTGCCCTTGCAGATCGCATTCCCAAGCATCGAATCTTTGCTGGTGGCCTCTTTGCATTTGCAATCGCCTACATAGGTCTTTCACAGACTGATTCCAAGTGGATCTCAATACTGCTCCTCCTTATCTATGGTGGATTTGCCGCTTGCAACGATGCTGTTGGCAAGTCTTGGGTTGCCAAAATCGCTCCGAATGACCGACAGGGCAGCGCGCAGGGGCTCTTTCAGGGAGTGAGCGGTGGCGCAATATTGATCGCCGGGATCTGGGCTGGGCTCACGTGGGGAGAATTCGGGAATCTCCCACTATTGATCTCTGGAGTGGTGGCGATCTTCTTGGCCATCGCTCTTTGGCGAGATATTTTGAAGAGCGGCTTGTCTCAGTAGGCTAGTGATATGGAAATCGACAGGGGAAGGCTTGCTCTTCTCACCAAGCGAGAGCAGCAGCGATTTCGCGAGTTACACCCCAAGAGCGGCCAACTCTCTTTCGAAGCGAAGAGTTCGATGCCTGGCGGCGTGCCCATGTCATGGATGACGAAATGGCCTGGTGACTTTCCGCTCTTTGTGCACAGTGCGCAGGGTGCCCGCTTCACGGATGTTGATGGTCTGGAATATATCGATTTCTGTCTGGGTGATACAGGTTCTATGACGGGGCATTCGCCGAAAGCAACCACTGCAGCGATCAAGTCCCAGCTCGATCGTGGCATGACCGCGATGCTGCCTACTGAGGATGCCCTTGTAGTCTCCCAAAATCTTGCGAGTAGATTTGGTCTACCACTCTGGCAATTTACTGTCTCTGCCACAGACGCCAATCGTCATGCCATTCGTTATTCACGACTGATCACCGGTAAGAATAAAGTTTTAGTCTTTGATCGCTGTTATCACGGAAGTGTTGATGAAACATTTGCAACTCTAGATGACGCCTCAAAAGTGGTAGCTCGCGAGGGAAATATTGGCGCACCCGTCTCCTTGGATATGACCACGAGAGTTGTACAGTTTAATGATCTCGAAGGCGTGGAAAGCGCATTAAAACAAGGCGATGTCGCGTGCATTTTGACTGAACCCGCGCTGACAAATGTGGGGATTGTCTTACCAACGGCTGGATTTCTCGAAGGATTGCGTGCTCTCGCAACCAAGTACGGAACGATCCTTATCATTGATGAGACGCATACGATTTCCGCAGGCCCTGGGGGCATGACGGCGCTGAATAATCTTGCTCCCGACATTCTTACTATTGGAAAATCAATCGGTGGCGGAATGCCCGTGGGGGCATTTGGCATGAGCGAAGAAGTTTCTGCACGTATTACTCGTCTGGTGCGTCGAGACTGGATAGATACCGGGGGAATTGGCGGTACGTTGGCTGGAAATGCACTCTCGTTAGCAGCAATGCGGGCAACGCTCCTTGAAGTGCTTACTCCCACGAATTTTGCGAAGATGATTCCTCTTGCCACTGAGTGGGCCGATGGCGTTGATGCTGTCATCAAAGCGTGTGCCTTGCCTTGGCATTGCAATCGCTTAGGAGCACGCGCAGAGTACAACTTCTCTCCCAGCGCACCTCGTACTGGCGCAGAAGCTATGGCAGCCGGCGATTTTGCAATCGAGCAGTATCTCCACCTCAAGATGCTCAATGACGGATTCCTTTTAACGCCCTTTCACAATATGGCGCTGATGTGCCCAGAGACAACAAGTGCTGATGTGGCATCGCATACAGAAGCAATGATGCGCACCTGCAAAGAGTTAGTTTCTTAATCCGTCTCTACCGACGGTGGCGTGGGCGGTGCTTCGAGGTAATCCACTTGGGTAACTACGCCAGAGCGAGAGTGAACAATCCAGGCGGCTCCGGGCTCTAAGTTCTCTGCAGGAGTCTTAAAGCGCGAATCCTCAAGGGCATACTCGAGAAGAGCGGGTAACACCGGTCGATGTGAACAGAGTAAAACCGTGTGATCCAGAGTAATGAGGTCAAGCACTTTTGTGCGCGCTGGGACCTTATCTCGCTTAAACGCGTACTCACTCACAGAAGGTTCAGTGATGAGTGCGCTCTGTCGCTCCCGAACTAGAGGTTGAAGAGATTGCTGAGAGCGGGTGGCATCTGAGGAGTGAAGTTCAACATCGGCATATGCACGATAAATATCAACGAGGCGGGCAGCTTGTCGGGCGCCCTTCGCATCGAGAGGGCGATCATCATCATCATCGCCATCCCATGCTGAACGCTTGATGGCTTTGCAGTGGCGAAGCAAAATAAAGGCATTCGTTCCGGTGCCAATAGTAAGAAATGAGTTGAGTACCCGTTGATCGAGTTCGTAGGTGAGCAATGCTCTTGCCTCGGCGGGGGCGAGCCAGCGAACCTCATCGACTTCGCCGTCATCTACCCGTTGCGTGTACTCGTGTGCCCGAGCCGACCAGAAACGAACTCGCTTATCGACACCCTCTGCGTCGTATTCGATCTCACCGAGTTCTGGACCGAAGATAGCCTTGACGCCAGTCTCTTCGAGAACCTCTCTGTATGCAGCGGCTAAATCGTGTTCATACGGTTCGATTTTTCCCTTGGGCAGGGTCCAGTCGTCGTAACGGGGGCGATGTACTAAAGCCACCTCTACTTTCTCTGGTTCAGTAGCTCGCCAAAGAACAGCGCCAGCCGCCCTCACTGTGGGTACTTTCTTCGTCATTGTGAAGCCTTCGATCGCGCGATCAAGAACTCCTGAAGATCTTGCAGATCCTCACCGATGGAGTTTTGTGTCTGACGGACCCACTCATTGCTCTCTTGGAGGAACCAAGCGGCAAACTTCCCAGAGGTGAGCTCATCTAATAAAACCATGAGTTTCTGGTGGGAATTTGGCGCCACAATGCGCACAAGAGTTTCCACTCGGCGATCTAGATTGCGATGCATCATGTCAGCGCTGCCGATCCACAACTCGTCATGGCCTGCGTTATGAAAGTGAAAAATACGCGAATGCTCAAGGAAACGCCCGAGATAAGAGCGCACCGTGATGTTTTCAGAAAGTCCAGGCACCCCTGCCCGCAGGGCACAGATACCGCGGACGATGATTTCTACCTTGATCCCGGCCTCTGATGCTTTGTAAAGGGCATCAATAATATTCTCATCCTCAAGTGAGTTGAGCTTCATCCGGATTCCAGCGGGTTTGCCAGCTTCTGCGTGTGCAATCTCGCGCTTAATTCTCTCGATCAAACCAGGTCGAAGTGTTCGAGGAGCTACCAATAATCGGCGGAAATCAGTTTGTGGTGCCATACCCGACAATTGATTAAAGAGTCGCGAGAGATCGTCGCACAGTTCTGGATCCGCCGTGAGGATACCCAAGTCCTCATACTGACGAGCTGTCTTCGGGTTGTAATTACCTGTTCCTATATGGCAATAGCGCATGAGCTGGTCGCCTTCATCGCGCACGACTAACGAAAGTTTGGCGTGCGTCTTGAGGCCAAGAACGCCGTAAACCACGTGAACGCCAGCTTCTTCAAGTTTTCTCGCCCAACGCACGTTAGCAAGTTCATCAAACCGGGCGCGTAACTCTACAAGCGCTAGAACTTGTTTGCCGGCAGATGCAGCATCGATAAGTGCATCAACGATAGGAGAGTCTCCCGAAGTCCTATAAAGGGTTTGCTTAATGGCGAGCACCTTGGGATCAGCCGCCGCTTGCTCAAGAAATGAGACAACGCTGGAGGTAAAGGAATCAAATGGATGATGGAGCAGAATCTCTTTGCGTTTGATTGCCTCGAAGATTTCTCCGGTCACTGAATCTGTATCCACTTCGACGAGCGAGGGATGTGTCCGTGACGAGAAAGGTGAAAATTTTAATTCTGGACGATCAAGTCCAGCGATGCTGAAAAGACCAGTTAAATCAAGAGGTTCTGGCAGGTGAAAGATTTCGCTAGCCTCAACTCCGAGTTCCTCACTGAGTCTATCTAAAATACGCTTATCGATGTCGCGAGAAACTTCAAGACGAACGGCGGGACCAAATCTACGTCGTAATAATTCTTGTTCTAAAGAATGCAACAGATTTTCAGAATCATCTTCTTCAACCTCAAGATCTTGATTGCGCGTCACTCGAAAAGAATGGTGAGCAATGATTTCCATACCTGGAAAGAGATCCGCTAAGTGTTCAGCGATGAGTGCTTCAAGTGGAAGGAATCGTCCAGTACCACGCGGTAGTGTTTCAACAAATCGCGGCATCAGTGGCGGCACCTTCACTCGCGCGAATACGTCCTCACCGTTCTCTGGGTTCTTGACCAAAATTGCCAGATTCAATGAGAGGCCAGAAATATACGGGAAAGGGTGTGACGGATCTACAGAGAGCGGAGTGAGAACTGGAAAAACCCGATCAGTGAAGAGTGTGTCTAGATACTCTCGTTCTTCCGCGGTAACCATGTTCCAATCGACAATCTCAATTCCCTCATCGAGTAACTTGGGTGCCACATCATCGCGAAAGAATTCAGCGTGATCTGTCACCATGCTCTTCACTTGAGCCAGTACTGAAGCAAGCACCTCTTTAGGTTGCTCGCCTGTGGGTCCCTTGAGAGCAAGGCCAGTAGCGATCCGGCGCTTGAGGGTTGCCACTCGGACCATGAAAAATTCATCCAAATTGCTGGCAAAAATAGCAAGAAATTTTGCGCGCTCGAGCAGCGGGCTATCAGGACTCTTGGCCAATTCGAAAACGCGCTCGTTGAAGGCGAGCCAACTGGACTCTCGTTCGATGTAACGCATAAATGTTGAGTCTGCCATGTTTGGGTAAACAGTGGGTAACTAGATGCTGAACAGGAGAATTCTGAGGCTATTTCCGATACATCACGTCAATAGCCCACTCGGTAAAACCTAACGTCTGGTACATCTGGTTGGCTGGCGAATTATCGCTCTCCACATAGAGCATTGCGGTGCGTATTCCGTTGTTGCGCAGGTATGAGAGTCCGGCCACTGTGAGCTCTCGTCCGAGGCCACGACCTTGGGCGCGCGGGTCTACGCCGATGACATAGATTTCGCCGATGGGCACGTGCCCATGACCACTAGCCAAACCATGGACTTTGGTCCAACAAAAAGCGATCATCTTTTCATTTTCAAATGCGACTAAGAACCCCTTTGGATCAAACCAAGGCTCTTTCATGCGCAGATGCACGTCTCGTGCGCTCCAAATTCTTTGTTCGGGATGATGTGCAAAAGCGCTCGAATTAACATGCAACCACTCTTCAGTATCACCAATCCCAAATGCTCTTAATGAGACCGAACCAGGAAGGGAAATGGCGGGAATCGGCATTTCTAAGGATCGTCGAAGTTGACGCAAAGTTCGCACTTTCTTGAACCCGAGCGTGCCAGCAAGAGTGGCGGCTTCTGCGAGATCACCATGCGACCAAAGGCGGAGATTCTCACCAGCAATGCGCAGGAGTTCGTTCACTAACATCTTTCCAACGCCTTGTTTGCGGGCAAGGGGGGAAACCACAATTTCTGCACTCGGCCCCTCTACTTGATCCGAGGTGTCTAGATGGGCATAACCAAGGATGTGTGAGTCAAATTCAACTGTGAGATGTTGATCGTGGTCATCACCGCCTTCACGCAAGTGCAACGCGACGTGCTCGGAAAGTGGATTAATACCGTCTTCGATAGCCGAGAGATTAGCAACTTGAAGGATCTCTGCGCTTTGACTTTCTGAGAGATGCGCGTAGTGCTGGAGTTCCATCAATCAATCAAGACTGGCAGTGAGTCTGCGTCTTGGATGGTCCCGCCAAGCACAAAGCGATATCCCACGTTTCGTACGGTTCCAATAATTGCTTCGTGCTCAGGACCTAATTTGGCGCGCAGTCGACGGAT
>WLIL01000026.1 GCA_009702245.1 Actinomycetota bacterium | reverse complement strand
TATCGCGCTGACTCACGCAGGTGCGTTCCTTACCTCGCTTTCGTTAGCTACTTACGCATTTAATGATCTGAAGTCTCTCTCGGATGGCACTAAGCAATTAGAAACGATTGAAATCGATACGAAGGTAAAGTGGAGCAAGTTAGCTCATACTCAATCAATCATCGACGGTATTTTTCTGGCTAGAGATTTGGTGCATACTCCAGCCAATATTAAGAGTCCGGCGTGGATGGCTGCGCAATCAGTGTTAGTTGCCACCGCGAATGGTTTAAAGAGTCGCGTTCGTGAAGAACGAGAACTTGAGAAGGAAGGCTTCGGAGGAATTCTCGCGGTCGGACAATCTTCGCGCGATCGTGGTCCCCGATTTATTGAATTAAGTTATGCGCCCCGCGGGAGCGCTAAGTGGCCGCATGTTGTATTAGTTGGTAAAGGAATTGTCTTCGATACGGGTGGGATATCGCTGAAACGTCCATACGACATCATGATTGCCATGAAGAGCGATATGGCTGGGGTGGCTGGCATCATCGGCACAATGTCGACTCTGGGAGTTACCAAACCCAGAGTGCGCGTCACCGCACTCCTCGCATGTGCCGAAAACACCATCTCTGGCACCGCCCAGCGTCCTTCCGACGTCATCACGCACTTCGGTGGCATTACAGTCGAAGTAAAAGATACGGACGCCGAGGGAAGATTGGTGTTGGCAGATGCACTTGCGTATGCCGCGGAAGTATTAAAACCAGATGTGGTCATCGATATGGCAACACTGACTGGCGCCGCTACCTTGGGATTGGGACGACAATACGCCGCCCTGTACTCCAACGATGATGAGCTCGCCCTTGAGCTAGAAACCGCAGGCTTGGCCTCGGGGGATCGCGCCTGGCGGATGCCCCTTATCGAGGATTATCGTGAATCGTTGCGCAGTGAGATCGCTGATCTCAGCAACATTTCATCAGGTGGAGTGGGGGCTGGTTCGATTACGGCTGCGCTCTTCCTCCAGCACTTCGTAGGTGACTATCGCTGGGCTCATCTAGATATTGCAGGCAGTGGCCGGTCTGAAGTCGATGCTGGCGAAAACATTAAGGGCGGTACTGGCTACGGGGTTCGCCTCCTTACGGAATGGTTGGTTCGCCAATGAACAGCGTTGATGGGTTCATCGAAAATTTCCGAAGTGAAGACGATTCTTTAACCGCTGCTCGAGCTCGCGCAGTAGAGGTGGGAAGTAATGAGCCCACAGCTGCCGTGGGTGCACTATCGGCATTCTTCGCGGAATTAATTGATGCGAGAAACGTGGTGGAAGCGCGAACTGGCGTAGGCCTTACAGCGTTGTGGTTGCTACGCGGATTGGATAAAGATGCAGTACTTACGAGCATCGATGCGGAAGCTGAGCACATTCGCCTGGCGCGTGAATCTCTTGCGGAGTACCCCACTACGCAAATCCGATTGATTTCTGGTGATCCACTTGAACTTCTAGGTAGGTTGACTGACGGCGCTTACGACATGGTTTGCCTGCGCCTTGATGCACGTGATCTTGCGGCTGCTATCGAGGAGTCTCATCGCCTTCTTCGGGCTGGCGGCATCCTCTTTATTTCTAACGCTTTGGGAGATGGGAAAGTTCCTGATCCTGCGCAGCGTGACGAAGTGACCATCGCAATACGTGAGGCCGGACGCCACCTAAGAAGCGATGATCAGCGCTGGCGCACCACCCTCATCCCTGTAGGCGACGGTGTGCTGGTGGCCTTCCGTCTCTAATCACCCTGATGCTCAGAGAGTTTTCAAATTTGATTCAGCAAGATCTCAGGGGAGTAAGTAATAATGAGTTCGGTTTGATAATCGAAAGAGGGAGTGATGAATCAAGTGCCAGGTGACGATGTTCCGTGGTGGAGCCAGCCTCTGCCTACGTCAACTACTCCGGCGACATCCACTCCGGCGACATCCACTCCGGCGATGTCGACGACTCCGCTCGCTTCCGCCCGACCTAAACTCCCTATTCTCTTCATGCTTGCCTTGGCTTTGGTGGCGGGAGTACTCGGTGGAGGCGTCGGATATTTTGCGGCTCAATACTCCGATGATCGCGTTACCTCAGATGTTCGTGGGCCATTCACTGATACATCAGACGGGCGAGCGTTAACTACTTCCACTTCTACGATTGAGCGTGCGCCAGGTTCCATTGCAGGAATTGCTGCGCGCGTATTGCCATCGGTCGTCTCGATTTCCACCGAATCCAACGCCGGATCCGGCACGGGTTCTGGATTTGTTATTCGCTCCGACGGATATATTCTTACTAATAATCACGTGGTTGCAGATGCCGCAAATAGTACTGGCAGTATCACTGTGCAATTCAATGGTGGGAAGAGCATCTCTGCAGAGATTGTTGGACGCGATGCCACCTACGACTTGGCAGTCATCAAAGTCAATTTAACTAATCTGAAATCACTGGTGCTTGGCGACAGCGATAAGGTCGTGGTGGGCGATTCAGTCATCGCAATTGGTTCGCCCCTTGGACTCACGGGTACGGTGACAACTGGTGTTGTCAGTGCGAAAGATCGACCGGTGAGTGCTGGTGGCAGATTTGATTCACAAAACTCATTTATTAATGCCATTCAAACCGATGCTGCTATCAATCCTGGAAATTCGGGTGGACCACTCGTAGATGCCACTGGTGCCGTTATTGGAATTAATTCGGCAATCGCCTCAATGAGTTCATCACGTGGACAATCCGGTTCTATTGGTTTAGGTTTTGCGATTCCGATCAATCAAGCCAAGCGCACTGCTGAGCAATTGATTGCTACTGGAAAATCATCTCATCCCATCCTGGGAGTCTCACTCGATCTGCAATTTGCGGGACCTGGTGCGCGCATTTCTACTTTGCCCGGAGCGGTCGTGACCGGTGGCCCAGCTTCTGAGGCGGGTCTACTCTCTGGTGATCTCATCTTGTCGCTTGACGGACGCAATGTGGCAAATGCCGAAGAACTGATTGTGGCAATTCGCTCGCATGCTCCGGGAGATAAAGTAAAGATTTCGTACGTGCGCGCGAAGAAAACAATCGAAGTTACCGTTACTTTGGTAGCAGCTCCAGCAAATTAACGCGCCTTAGACCTCGATGGTGCGGCCAAACTTGCTGCCTTCTGCTCGTTGCATAAGTAGGCCAGCAAGTGCGGCATCCTGGATGCCAATTCCTACACTGTTGTAGATCCATAATTCATCGCTTGAGGTGCGGCGGAATCCGGCATTTAATTTCTCCCCAAAACTAATAAGGGTTGTGGGGTCGAGTGTGCCTGCGGCTATCGCCTCCACCAGCGGACCAGCCTGTCGAATTGAAGTTTCTACATCATCTACCGCGATTGCAGCAGCGGCGTGCACGACATCTTGACCGTATTCGCATCTACCGGGACCAAATGATCCAATGCTCACAAGTAGCTGAGTCTTTGCGAGCCAAGTTGCCTCTAAGAGTGGCGTAGTGGAATTAGTCGCTGTAATCACGACGTCAGCACCTTCGACCGCCTCACGTGCGCTTTTGACGAGCGTGAATTCCAAGTGATGAGACTCCGCAAAGTTTACGAGAATGTGGGCGCGTTCTGGATTTCTTGCAAAAGTACGAAATGTCGCCGATGGAAAGAGCTCGTGTAGAAATTCCATGTGCGAGATTATTTGTGGTCCACTTCCTATGAAGGCAATGGTTTTTGGCGCGGCTGCGGTGAAGGTTTCTACCGCGATTGCGCTGGCGGCTGCGGTTCGCATGAGAGTTACTGATTCGCCGTCGATGATGGTGTGCAATTCACCGGTCTTCTCATCCGAAACCAAAATGGTCGCGTGAATTGCAGGTTTGCCGATTTCAGCGTTGGTCGGGTTGATACTCCCCATTTTGACCACCGCTGGTTGCCCTTTGCCGGCGCGCGCGAGGTAGGCAAATGCCACGCTCTCGCGATCTCCCGGAAGCAGGGCACGGGGCGCGAGGAGTGCCTCTCCTCGGTACATGGCGGCAAAGACCTCTCGTTGGGTCTGCAACACGTCCTCAAGGCTCACGAGCGCGTGTACGTCGGCGGCTGAGAGGAAGTGCAAGGCCACAAGAACTCCTTCTTTAGTGGGGCGCTGCCAGTCGAGCAGGCAACGCTCAGATGTCCTAACCTTACCGATCGGGATTAGGCTGGGTCACATGTTCGATATCGGCGGGGGAGAGCTCTTTGGGCTCGGGGTAGTTGCGGTATTGCTCTTTGGCCCAGATCGACTCCCGAATATGGCGCGTGAGGCGGCATCTTTTTTGCGCAAAGTACGTGAATTCACCTCGCAGACAACGGCCCAAATCAAAGATGAAACGGGCTCAGATTTGATTCGCGACATTGGTGAAGTAACTCGACAGATTCGCTCTCCTCGGCGAGCAATCGTAGATTCGCTTCTTAACCCTGGTGATTCATCGAGTTCGACTGCGCCACCAAGTAAGCCGCACTTTGATCCTGAAACTCCTTGACGATTAACCGGATGATTTTTAACAAAGAGAAAAGGCGACAATGACAAACGAGTTATACGCAGATATCACACGTGCCCTCAGCGGTGTGAGTGATCCGGAACTTCGCCGACCTCTTACTGAGTTAGACATGGTCGAAAGCGTGCTGGTCGACGAAGCAGGTGTGGCAACCATTGGTATACGTCTCACGATTGCCGGATGTCCCATGAAGGATCGACTTACGGCGGATGTGACTGCAGCGGTGGCACCTCTTGCTGGAATCTCCAAAGTCAATCTCACGTTCACAGTGATGAATGATGAACAACGGGGCAAAGTGAAATCTCTTTTGCGAGGCGGTGCTGCAGAGAAGTTTATTCCATTCGCTGCGCCGGGTTCGCTCACCAAAGTGATTGGTATTGCCTCGGGTAAAGGTGGAGTTGGTAAGTCATCGCTCACGGCAAATCTCGCAGTAGCGATGGCGGCGCAGGGACAGCGCGTGGGTATCCTCGACGCTGACGTCTACGGGCACTCCATTCCTCGCATTCTTGGGCTCATGGGCCAACGCCCCACGGCGATCGATCAAACGTTTATTCCACTTGAAGCATTTGGTGTGAAATGTGTGTCGATGGAAATGTTCAAGCCAGATCGTAAAGATCCGGTGGCCTACCGTGGGCCGCTCCTTCACCGAGTGCTCGAACAATTGCTGGCAGATGCATATTGGGGAGATTTGGATGTGCTCTTACTTGATTTGCCCCCTGGAACGGGTGATCTGGCAATTTCCTTGGGCCAAATGATTCCAAACTCTGAGTTGATTGTGGTGACAACTCCGCAAATCGCCGCTGCCGAGGTTGCTGAGCGAGCAGGGCGTATTGGCCATCAACTTAAGCAACGCATAAGCGGGGTCATTGAGAATATGTCATCGTTCCCCTGCCCTCACTGCGGAGATCCCATTGATCTTTTCGGTACCGGAGGTGGCGAGGCGACCGCGACTGCACTAGCTCAGCTCACTGGTACTGATGTTCCTTTGATGGCAAAGATTCCTTTTGATGTGAAACTTCGCGAGGGCGGGGATAAGAGTCTGCCGTTGGTGCTCAGTGATCCTGATCGCCCCGCATCGCAGGCAATAGTTAAAGCGGCACGCGACATCGCCGGCAAGCCCAGAGGACTGGTGGGAATGAGTTTAGGAATTTCCAGCAGTCGGTGATTCCCTCTTCTTAATTTCATCTACCAGCTCTTCAAGTAGGTCACGAAGTTCACTTCGCACGAAGTCACGAGTGGCGACTTCACCCAGCGCATTACGAAGCGCAGCTACTTCTCGGGTGAGGTAATCGGTATCCGCCAAGTTACGTTCATCGCGCCCGCGATCTTCTGCTCCCTGAATGCGATCGCGATCTGCTTGGCGATTCTGGGCAAGCAAGATCAACGGCGCAGCATAAGAAGCCTGTAGAGAAAGAATGAGTGTGAGGAAGATGAAGGGGTACTGATCGAAGCGCACGTTGTGTGGGGCAAGTGAATTCCAGAGTACCCAGAACGCCACGACTGTTGTCATGTACACCAAGAAGCGGGCAGTTCCCATGAAGCGTGCAAAGCGTTCTGAGATCTGACCAAAAATTTCGGGATCGTAGGCAGGTCGAAGTGAACGACGTACTTCTACTGGTTGATCGAGCCGTTGTGAGCGAACCATTATTCGCCTCCGTTCGTGGTGCGTGGTTTGTTGCGCCAATCTTCTGGAAGTAAGTGATCGAGTACGTCATCGACGCTGACGGCGCCTAGGAGACGATCGTGCTCATCCACGATAGGGACGGCAACCATGTTGTAGGCCGCCAGGTAGGAAGTCACTTCGTTGAGAGAAGCTTCGGGGGAGAGCGGTTCAATATCGGTATCCACGACTGAACCCACGAGCGTCGCGGGTGGTTCGCGGAGTAGTCGCTGGAAATGCGCAATTCCAATGAATCGGCCTGTGGGGGTTTCAACGGGTGGGCGACAGACAAAAACTTGCGATGCGAGTGCTGGAGAAATTTCTGCGCGTCGCAAAGTTGCCAAGGCTTCGGCCACAGTTGAATCTGCAGTGAGCACGATGGGCTCGGTGGTCATCATGCCGCCTGCAGAGTAATCCTCGTAGCGCATGAGTCGACGAACGTCCTCCGCGTCTTCTGGCTCCATGAGGTCAAGGAGGAGTTCTGCCTTCTCGGTTCCCACTTCGCGAAGTAAATCGGCGGCGTCATCAGGATCCATCTCTCCGAGGACGTCGGCCGCGCGCTCGCCTTCGAGTTCAGCCAAGATGGCAACGCGATCTTCCTCGCCCATTTCTTCCAATACATCGGCAAGACGCTCATCTTCTAATCCGCGCGCAATTTCAACTCTGCGCTTCAGTGAGATGTCTTGCAAGAAAGTAGCCAAGTCTGCAGCGCGCATTGACGAAATGGTGGCGAGCAAATTCTCGACGCCCTGATCTTGCTCGGCGAGTGTGAGTCCAGATACTTCGTTCCAATCAACGGTGAGAGTTGCGCCTCGGCGTCGAAGCCCATTCGGCTTGCGCATTACGTGTACGCGACTGACGAGCCAATCGCGAGTGCGCCCTTGCTCCATGGCTACGTCTTCAACGATGACGGCAGATGAATCTTCCAGCAACGTAACG
Source organism: Actinomycetota bacterium (assembly GCA_009702245.1). Lineage (GTDB taxonomy): Bacteria > Actinomycetota > Actinomycetes > Nanopelagicales > Nanopelagicaceae. Next base: position 7,069 of record WLIL01000026.1, on the reverse strand, counting down.
GTGCGATCGAGTAATTCGCTGGTGACGAGTACTTCGCTTTGGCGTTGCTCAAAGCGGCGCATGTTCAGCAAGCCAGTGATGACAACGGCACCTGGATCTATCGAGGTGACTCGGGTGATTGGAATAAAGATGCGACGACGTGGGGGCACTTCGGCGACCAATCCAAGGACTCGCGGTGGTTGATTGCCGGCGCGAAGGGTGGCCACGACATCTCGCACCTTGCCGACCTGGTCGCCATTGGGGTCGTAGATCGCGGTTCCTGTGAGTCTGGCAATGTAGACGCGCGAACCGAGCGTGCTCATGGCGGACCCCCTCGCGGTCAATCGATCAAGCGAACGAAATAGTGGCTACTTTCATCAAGTGTGATGGGCTAATCGTAACCGCTTGGCGGGGGTGTGGTCTTCGCATATAGCAGGCTTGGGTTTACCGCCGCCTCAGTGGGGCGCCTCAGATAGGCTCAGGTGATGAGCGATCAGGCGGCCTCCAGCCTCAGCCAGCGCCGCAGTCATACAGCTCGTCCTTCGTTTGGCAATTTTCTCCGCCTTGGAGTGGGCGTGCTCGGGGTCGGAACTTCGGGTCCGCTACTCGCCTCAGGCTCCATGCCGGTGGCGATGGTGGCGATGTGGCGAAATCTCATCGGTGCCCTAGTGACCTTGCCCTTTGCTTGGCGCTCCTTCGCTCGGGTACGCACCACGTTGGCTCCAGCTCTTCTCTATCGGGCGCTACGTTCCTCTGCCTTTTCCGGTGTGCTCCTAGGTCTGCACTTTCTCGGTTACTTCACGGCGATGCGATTGACGAGCGTGGCCGCGGGCACCGCACTTGCTGCAACGCAACCGATCTTTGCCGCCCTGTGGGCCCGCGTCACCGGTCACCATATTCCATTTCGTTCGTGGCTAGGGATGGTCGCCGCGCTGGCTGGTGTGGTCATCATCAGCAATGTAGACGCACAGCTTTCGTGGCGATCTTTCCAAGGAGATTTGGCGGCACTTGGTAGTGGAGCCGCTGCCGCTGCTTACGTGGTGATCAGTAGCAAAGTACGAGAGTCACTCGATACCTCTCTTCATACCTTTACTTGCTATGTCTCGTGTGCGCTGACATCTTTTTTAATTGCAATTGGGTTGAAGCAACTTAATTTCTTCTCATTTGAAAACCCAGTAAAAGAGTGGTTGATTTTAGGAGGACTCGTATTGGGAGCGCAGATACTTGGTCATACGATGTTGAATAAAGTTGTGGAGCATGAGTCACCCACGATTGTTTCTATGGTTGTTCTCTTTGAAGTTCCAGTGGCCTCGATTTTGGCAGCCATCTTTCATGTCGGTAATCGCCCGCAGGGCGCAATCATTCCAGGCATTCTGGTCCTGCTTGTGGGTAGTGCGTTTGTGGTAACTCGCGATTAATCGTTGGTACGAGCCCACGGCTTGAGAGCGGACTGAATATCTCTATTAGGAGTCCAGGAAGCACCGCGGTGGGCCTTCCAGTAATTCTCTATCTCCGTCATCTTCTTTTTCATGAGGGGATCAGGGGTAAAGGCGTTCGTGGTGGGTGCGCGCAAAATCCAGACTTTCCCGCGCTGATCCACGATGGTGGCGGTAGTTGCTAATCGTGAGATTGAATAGTCAACCCCCTGAATTTCAGACCATGCAAGCTTTTTGTGCCCCACCGAATCGATAATGAATGACTCAGGTGTGCAGGTACATCCCCAGGCAGCTGACCAAAAGTAGAGGACGCCGCCAACGACCACTCCAACAAGGACGCCAAGCATGCCGACCATCAGGAAGCCGATCACTGCAATCACTAGGCCGGCAAGTGCGAACATAAGACGCGCTCGCGGAACCATGCGGTATGTACGAATTTCTGATGCCATGAGGGCATCTTGCCAGCAAGCGGGCATGGAAGTGAGAGTATTGCCGAAGAGTTTGTAAGAAAGAGAGGGGGTTTCGGTGCGGATTGACTTGCACACGCATAGCAATTCAAGTGATGGCACTTCCTCGCCTACTGAATTGGTTCATGCTGCCGAGGCGGCCGGCCTCGACGTGATTGCCCTCACCGACCATGACACCTACGCCGGGTGGGAAGAGGCAGCAGGCGCACTCTCAGGACTTTCTGCTCCGTTAGCGTTGGTTCGAGGAGTCGAAATGTCTTGCCGCAGCCACGAAGGCATATCGCTACACATGCTGGGGCTGCTCGTTGACCCTGGCCATAAAGCTTTATCTGAGGCGCTTGAACAATCTCGCGATGATCGTATTCCGCGGATGAAAGCCATCATTAAAAAGATGCAGGCGGAAGATTTCGATATTTCATTTTCAGATGTCGAGGCCCAACTTTCAGATGGCGCGACATTGGGGCGTCCGCATTTGGCCGATGCTCTCGTAGCCAAAGGGATCGTGCCTGATCGTGATGTAGCATTTCGAGATTTTCTTCATAACGATTCACGTTTTTATGTAGGCCACTTCGCAAGTGATGCTCTCGATGGCGTCCGATTGATTAAAGCAGCTGGTGGTATTGCTATCTTCGCGCATCCCGGTGCCGCAAAGCGCGGGAGCGTGGTGAGTCCAGAGTTCATTGCAGAACTCGCAGATGCCGGACTTGATGCTTTAGAGGTCGACCATCGGGATCACGATGAAAAGACGCGAAAGGATTTGGGCGCGCTTGCTGTAGAGCTTGGTCTATTGACGACTGGATCAAGCGATTTTCATGGGACTGGAAAAATGAATGAACTTGGCGAGAACCTCACGTTGCCTCACGTATGGGAGCAACTCCGCTCGAGAGCAACTGGCACTCCTGTTATTGGTAATCACTCGTGACGAGTGCAGGGGAGAATGTGCAACCAGAATTAGATGGGATGCCTGCACGGCTCTTTAGCGCTACCCCCACTCGGTTAGATATGTGGCTTTCGTGTCCGAGAAAGTATCGAATGAATTATTTGGATTCACCGAAGTTGCCTAAAGGTCCGCCGCGGGCTGCCACCACTATGGGTATTGCGGTACACAACGCTTTAAAAGATTGGTGGAAGTTGGAGTTGGCCGCACGTACGCCGGATTCAGGTGGCTCACTCGTCCGGGCAAATTGGCGCGATGATGGATTTCGAGATGATGAACAATCTCAAGGTGCGTTAGCGCGAGCTGTCGCTTGGGTGCAGGGATATCTCTCAAGGGTCAATCCAGAGTTTGAGCCTCGAGGGGTTGAGCGCACGGTTTCCTTCACCACAGATCATCTCTCGCTGCAAGGCAGGGTTGATCGGATTGATGAGCGCGGAGACGAATTGGTCATTGTGGATTACAAGACGGGACGTCACCCTTTAAACGAGGCTGAAGCAGCTTCGTCTCTTGCGCTGGCAATTTATGCCAGTGGCGCGGAGCGCACGCTTCGCAAAACCTGCGTACAAGTGGAACTTCATCATCTGCCGACAGGTGAAGTACAAGTTCATCGACACACTCCAGAGAGCCGAGTTCGTCACATTGCCAGAGCCGACCAGATCGGCTTGGAAGCCGCCACTGCGCAGAGAGAATTTAAGAAAAACCCAGAAGAATTAGATCTGATCTTTCCCCCGACCCCCTCTTCGCTCTGCGGATACTGCGACTTTGCGCAACACTGTGATGCATTCACTGGAACGCCTGCACTGCCGTGGGCGGGGATTGATCTCACCGAATAAAGGAGGGGCGCATGGATACCGATTTTGGTCTCTTTGGTCCCGATTCCATCACTTGGCGAGTGCATGCAGATCCATCGATGGCCGTGGCGGGTGTGCGAGCACTGCTTCAACAGGCGCTCCATCCGATTGCCATGGCCGGCGTTGCAGGTCACTCGAATTTTCGCGAAGATGCGTGGGGAAGGCTCAGTCGCACGGCTGAATATGTCGGCATCGTTACCTATGGCACCACTGCCGAGGCGAAAGTTGCCTCCAAGCGCGTGCGTGCGGTGCATAAGAAATTGAAGTTGGACGATCCCCATCTACTTCGTTGGGTTCATGTCAGCATGGTGGATTCATTCCTCGATGTAGCAAAAAGATCGGGCATGGCTCTGAGCGATGCGGATGCCGATCGTTATCTCGCTGAGATGCAGGAATTTGCGAGGCAAGTGGGAATCACATCTGACATCCCAGCGAATCGAGTTGAGATCGCGCAATATTTGCAGGATATTTCTCCAGAACTTTTCGCCAGCGATGACGCACGTGAGGGTGCGCGGTTCATCGCGATTCCCCCAATGCCTGATTGGGTGCGGTTCGGTACACCTGCACAAGGCGCCTGGGCTGGGATCTCGCTCCTTGCGGCACAATCCATGCCTGTATGGGCAAATAAGCTTTATGGATTTCCAGTGCTCCCTACAGTTATAACAGATACTGCGTTGCGTGCATTCCGTTTAGCACTGATGGCTATTCCTGGAAGTGTGCGCGAAGGTCCACACGTGCGAGCCGCCAGAGAAAGAGTGAGCGGGGCCAGTTAGGAGTTATTCTCCGGCAGAACTACGAGTGCGCTTGCGCTCGCGATCCTTGCGTGGAGCTGCTGCGCTTGGTGCGGATACCTTGACATGCTCTGGCTTCTTAGGCGCGTTCTTGCGATCGTTTCCGCGACCGTCTGGCGCCTTGGGTGCACGCTTGGGTTTGAGATCAATATCTTCAATCTCTTCTGCCGCAAGCCCAGCTTTCGCGCGCTGCGCTCGGGGGAGTACGCCAGTGATTGCCGGAGCAATATTGAGATCTGTGAAGAGCCACTCAGAAGAGGAGTACGTCTCTTTAGGATCTGCCATGTCGAGTTTGAGAGCAGTGTTGATCATGTTCCAACGTGCTAATTCATCCCAGTCGACGAAGGTAATAGCGATTCCACCAGCACCAGCGCGGCCGGTGCGACCGATACGGTGCAAGTAAACCTTCTCGTCATCGGGGCATTGGTAGTTAATGACGTGAGTAACGCCTTCGACGTCGATACCTCGGGCAGCCACATCGGTGGCTACCAAAATATCTATCTTTCCATTCCTGAAAGCTCGAAGCGCTTGTTCGCGAGCGCCTTGACCAAGATCGCCATGCACCGCACCGGAGGCAAAGCCGCGATCGGCCAATTCGTCTGAGACTTTCGCAGCAGTGCGCTTGGTGCGACAGAAGACCACGGTTGCTCCGCGGCCTTCGGCTTGCAGAATGCGCGCAAGCATTTCGATCTTATCCATTGCGTGAGCGCGGTATGCGAATTGTTCTACGCCTTCAACTGTCGAGCCGCCTTCTTCAGCGACTCGAATGTGTGTGGGTTGATCCATAAATTTTCGGGCAAGAGTGATGATCTCTCCGGGCATGGTTGCGGAGAAAAGCATTGTTTGACGCGCTTCTGGAATGAGACGAAGGATTGCTTCGATATCCGGCAAGAAGCCAAGATCAAGCATTTCGTCAGCTTCGTCGAGAACTAGAATCCGAACTTCATTTAATTTGAGATGTCCCTGGCGGGCAAGATCTAGCAGGCGCCCAGGAGTTCCGACGACTACATCGATGCCCTTGTTGAGAGCATCGAGTTGTGGTTCAAAAGCCCGACCACCATAGAGAGCAAGGACACGAATGTTTCTGATACGACCGGCAACCAGGAGGTCTTCAGCGACCTGGACGCAGAGTTCGCGAGTAGGAACCACGACAAGGGCTTGCGCCTTGCCGGTTGCGCCTTCGCTCTTGGAGAGCACGCGATCAATGATGGGAATGCCAAATCCGAGGGTCTTACCGGTACCGGTCTTCGCCTGGCCGATGAGGTCATTGCCGCTTAATGCCAGTGGCAGGACCATCTCTTGGATAGCAAACGGGGCGGTGATGCCGATGGGCGCTAGCGCCTCAATGGTCTCAGGGCGCACGCCTAGCTCAATAAACGACGCCACCAGACTCCTTTCAAGGGTTGGCTCATCGTAGCCTTCTTTGGCAGAGTTCCTTCCGTGAGTACTTCTCCTGAGGCTAAAGCCCCAACTCTTGACCACCGGATCGTGGAATTGAGCGCGGCTGTTGCTTATGGCGAATTAGCTGGATTCTTCCGAATGAGCAGTGATGCTCAACTTGCTCCCTCGATTAGTGACTCAGCCAGTTTGGCCCGTTTGGCCAATATTGAGTTCAACCACTACTTCGTGCTGGCCGATTTCTTGGCGCGGCACGGAGTTGATGTGGAGCATGAGATGGGCAAATTCGTGCCCGCTTTTGAAGCCTTCCACGAACGGACAATGCCCGCAGATTGGTATGAATGTTTAGTGAAGGCGTACGTGGGAGATTCCATTGCAGTTGATTTCTACCGTGAGATTGCCGGTTCACTAGATCCGGAATTGCAGCAGATCATTTTGCAAGTTGCTAACTCTGATGAACATATGGACTTTCTTGTCACCACATTGGGTGCAGCGATTTTTGATGATCCTAAATTAGCTGGCCGGCTTGCGCTCTGGGCTCGTCGCTTAGTGGGAGAAGCGATGGCACAAGCACAGGCGCTAGCGGTAGATCATCAAGGACTCTTTGAATTGTTCGCCACCATGGATATCACGCGAGTCTTTAAGAAACTTACTGAGAATCACACGCATCGCATGCAACGCCTTGGTCTTGCCCCTTAACTGGCAGCGAAGCCGACTTTTCTTTCATTAGGAATACCTAGTTCGACGTATGCGAGCTTTTCAACGGGGACCATCACAATGCGCCCTTTATCGTCAGCAAGTTTCAAGGTGCCGCCGTCTTTCAAAGCAGCGGCCACGATTTTTTCGATTTCCGCTCCCGATTGACTGCTCTCAAGCAGGATTTCCCGATTGGTCTGTGAGACACCGATCTTTACTTCCATGGCACTTCTCCTTTGTCGCTTACGCAGTCAGCCGAATCTCAGCCTAGTGCGCCCGGTTCTATGGGGAAACTTGAAATGCCGCGCCACTGCAACTGGGCAACAAACTCTGCAGCCTTTTCTAGTGGAAGGCGGCCATCGCGATTGAGCCAATAGCGAGCAGTCACTTGCGCCGTTCCGATAAGACCCACGCCGAGCATCATTGCGGATTCTTCCGGAAGGCCAGTATCAACGGCAATCACCGCGCTGACCGCTCTCGCACATTCGTAGGTCATGCGATTGAGACGTTCTTG